>JAEUSS010000233.1 GCA_016788685.1 Prolixibacteraceae bacterium
CATAATAATCTCTTTCTTTTTCAGTTAATCTGACAGAAGCTGCCCTGGAAATCCGCTCCATAATTTCTTCTTTGCTCTCGGTCATGTCCAGCGTTCCGGATATTCTGATATTCTGAAGTCCTGAAGTTGTAAAGGATAACCGTACCCGGTAAAATTTCTCCAACTCACCAATCACCTGCGATAACTCGGAGCGTTCAAACCGAAGCTGTTGTTTTTGCCAGGAGAGATAGCTTCTCCGATCAATATTCAGTATCGAAGTTTCTTTGTTTAAACGGTTGAATATGGCTGTTTGTCCGGGCTGCATTTCAACAGGCTGATCATACAAATGAGCATGGTTCCTGCTTAGGTTCACTTTCCCTTCGGTCAGAGTTGTTTCAACATTCTCATCGTTCGGATAGGCGGAGGTGACAAATTTAGTCCCCAACACATTAATTCTTACTTCCTGAGTTTGCACCACGAACGGATGACTCCTGTTTTTTGATACATCAAAATAGGCTTGTCCGATTAGAAAAACCTCCCTCTCTTTTTCTGAGAACTTTCCGGGAAAAACCAACTGGCTTCCGGCATTGACAGTAATAGAAGTATTATCGGGAAGTGTGAGGTTAGCCAATTTTCCCCACGGTACAACCAGACGATTTAAACCTGAAGGGTCCGTAATTTTATTTGTCGCCTTTCCTTCAATAATTAAGTTCCCGTCGGCATCGATATTGATGTTTGGTGTGTTCGCATCAAGACGGACAATTTCACCTCCGGCAAGTATAAGCTGAGCGGGTTCGCCGGCTATCGGCTCAACGAACAGACTATATGCATAAAATTGCTCGTTAAAAAGATTTTTCTGGTAAAAGAGCATCGAACCAATAGCAAAGAATACCAGGGCAACGGCAGCATACCTACTCCAATAAAACAATTGACGAATATTTTGTCGGGTATTTTGTTTTTTCTCTATTTCTGAAAGAATCTTTACAAACAGAGTTATCTTTTCTCCTTCAGAAAATTCGGCATCGTTGGTTTTTAACTGGCTCAGAACTTTTCTGGCCAGTATAATATTATGCTTCTCATCAGGATGAAGTGCTTGAAATTGTTCCCACCAGGACTCACACTCCGGGGTCGGATGAAATATCCATTGAATGAATTTCGGATTCTCGAGGTATTGACTTAACTTTTCCATATCGTTGTTATGCCCTATAGGGTATAAATACCTCCCGACATGGACAGATTTTTCAGTTTTTTTTTGAAGAAAACAGAAAAAAAAGCACAATCCCCTTATCGCCAACAATTTCCTTAATGGATTTTAGCGCCCGATAAACCTGTTTCCGCACCGATTCGACGGTAATTTCGAGAATTTTGGCAATTTCACCGTACTCAAGTGATTCGTTGAAGCGCAGGTACAGGGCTTCTTTTTGTTTCGACGGAAGTTCCCCGATCACCCGGTTGAGTTTCTCGCGTATCTCGTTTTCTTCTTCCGACTGAATCAATTGACTCTCAAAACTGTATTGCGGGCTAAAATAATAAATTTCGCCAATCTCGCGGTAAGGTGTTTGTCGTTTGCCCTTCAGACGACGGATTATGTTATGACGAAGCGAAAAAATCAGGTAGTATTTTAATTTTTCAGGTGTGGTAGTGATCTCTTTATGGCGAAGGTACAAATCGATGAACACTTCCTGGATTGCATCGTTAACCGTATCCCGGTCGGATGAAAGTTTACTCCCGTATTGATATAAAGTCTGAATATGAAAATTGTATAGTTTGGCAAATGCTTCCTCATTTCCTTTCTTAAAAAGATACCAGATCTGCTCCCAATTTTCTTTCTGATTTTTCTCTGCGATCATCGACGCCCTTTGTTGCTTGTTCCGTTTGTGTCACTTCAAAATAAGCAAAATAATTCTGTACTTAAAATTATTCATCAGGATATATTCGTTGTCAGATTTTACACGGGGAGTGCATTGCTGAATAGAAAAGAAATCTAAAACCAACTACCGAACGAACAGCAGCCGCGTTGGTTCATAGCTGTAAATTGGTAAGCCAGGCCCCTCTACATAACTTCAACTCACTTTACACCAGGCGCTTGTCATTCCAAAACAAACAAAAAGCCGCAACTAATTGTGAATTAATTGCGGCTTTTCTAAAAGTGGGCTGTACTGGATTCGAACCAGTGACCCCTACCCTGTCAAGGTAATGCTCTAAACCAACTGAGCTAACAGCCCCTTTTCGTGCCACAAAAATATAAAATTTTTGCTTTCCTCCTAGTTTGGTGAATAAATCCTCTAAATTTGAGAATTCAGAATCAGTAAACTATTTTTGAGATTGATTCCGGAGGGTTAATTAATGGGTTAATTTGCCTTTCACAAGAACGACTATTCAGCTTATATGATGTTTCAGATGAATACAAAAATTCGTTGCATTGTTGCCTTTTTTATCTTCTGGGCATGCTCAGCCTGGGCGGTCAATGCCAAGCCGGGAGATGATATCCCTTTGAAACAATACGATGAAACTATTTTTGTCATTTCCAATTTCTCAGGCGTTGATGCCAACCTCAACGAAACCCGTACTATTCCGGAGCTACTGAACCAAAATATCGGCGGATTCAGGTTTTATCTGGAATGGGAGAAACAACAAAACCAGCTGATGATCAAAAAAACTGACGGAACTTCCATTCCCTTCAGGCAAACCATGCATGAAATCCAGAATTACCTGGAAAATAACCCGGAGAAAATCTTTACCCTATTTCTCGATTTTGGCACCAATGTTAACGAAATCGAGGAAATATTCCAGGAAGTCGGAATCACCCGCTACGTATATACTTACGATGCTAAAGAGGGATGGCCGTCATTGAAAAAAATGGTTGACGCCAATAAACGCCTGGTCACCTTCTCGATGCAGGAACACCGCAATAGCCCCGATTGGATGCATTACATCTGGAACAATGCAGTGGAGCCGTATTTTTCAATTTGGGAGGCCCCCGTTTTTAAAGGAGAGTTTCTGAAAGGCGACCCTAAGAACAGCCTGCTGATATATAACGACTATAATTTTCCGCGAAAAACAGAAAACGAAAAAAGCATCAAATACGACACCAATCAGAATCCTTATCTCATCGAGCACATAAAAAATACATGGACCAACACCGGTAAAACACCCAATTTTATTATGCTCGACCGTTACGAAAACTGGATTCTGGGGGTTATCTCTTACCTCCGCGGTTTTAAGACCGTTACAGGAACGGTTACCTATAATACCCAGATACTCGACTATGTAAACTGGGAACAAACCGGCAGCCTGACAAGCGGAAAATTTTGCTTCCCGGTTGGACCGGGCGATAACCTGACCTTAGCCCCGCAGAGTCCGGGATTTCGCTTCACGCCCGAGTCTGTCACATTCAATGAACCCGATCAGAGCAGGGTTCAGCACTTTGTGGCTACTTCACTTGAAATCACAGATAATCTGGAAGGCTACTACACGTTTGCCAACCTGAGCCACGATTACAGCATCAACAGCTACGACGGAAAAAACGAAAACGTTCAGTTTACCAGTGATTCCACCCGTTCGACAGTCGCCGTATTCGGGCAAGACAGCCACATCATCTTGCCCGGAGCCGAAGAATTTAAAATAAGGGATCATGATTTTTCGGTGGCCGCCTGGGTAAAAATAAAAGAGTACCTGCCCAGCAAAAGAGATTACTGCATCCTCGGAACAAAAAACAACTCATACCAACAAGGAATCCACCTTCTGATCCGGGACAAAAAACCGTATTTCGGATTTTACAACAACGATCTTCAGGGCAAAACCCAGCTTGAAGCCGGGCAATGGTACCACCTGGTCTGGCGATACAACAAACTAAGCGGCGAACAAGCCATTTTCCTGAATGGAAAACTCGACAGCCGGTCACTCGGACATCCGGCATACAAAGGGCGCGAAAGCCTTTACATTGGTGTCGCGGGATTCAACTGGTCGTCAAACATGAACGGTGCGATTGACGACCTGAGTATTTGGTCGCGGGCTTTGGGCGAAGAAGAAATATGGCAGTTGAGTAAAGAGGTTATCGAGATTGTCCCTGTAAAAAACATCTTTGTTCTTTATCCGTTCATGTCCCGGGCGCTCATCTTCGTCCTCCTGGCCGCGTTCGCGCTCTTTATCTTCCTCAAACTTAAATCACGGATAAAGAAACAGCCTTCGGCGGCCGAAAAGATCCGAAGCATCGAACAAACCATCGTCCGCAAACCAGAATCAAACTATATCCAGCTTTTTGGCGACTTTAAGGTTCTCGATAAAGAAGGAAGAGAAATATCCAGTCAATTTACACCCAAACTCCGGCAGCTGTTCCTGATTATTCTGATATACTCGCAGCGAAATAAGAATGGCATCTCGACACGGGAACTAACCGACATCCTGTGGCAAGGACATTCGTCACAAAGCGCAAAAAACAGCCGCGGTGTGACCATCCGGAAATTACGCCTGATCTTGGAATCGCTTGACTCCGTACAGATCAACTTTCACATAGACCGCTGGTCAATGGCCTTCGGTGGCTCCGTCTACTGCGATTACATTGAATGTTTAAAACTCCTGAAAAGGGAAAAAATTCATGATACCAACTTTAACCTGAATTTCTATCACATCATCCAGGAAGGCGAACTCTTCAAGGGCGAATCATACGACTGGCTTGATGATTTCAAGGGCTTCATCGGCAACAACATTGTTGATATCTTACTAAAATTCATAAAAGAACTGACTATTGAGCAGGATGGACAGCTTATTCTGAAACTGACCGACCGCATTCTGATTACCGATCCGGTTAACGACCAGGCATTGGCATATAAACTAAAAGTGCTGATCAAACAAAACAACTATAACCTGGCCCGGTTTACTTTTGACCGTTTTTGTACACTTTACGAGGAAATGTATGGTGAAAAATTCTCCGGAAAATTTGAAGAATTGGTTGCTGAATAAAAACATGCTTTACAGCAGGGTTAATTTGTCTCAACAAAAACATATACTCCTAAAATTCAATGATTTTACAACTAATAAGCCCCTAACCAGGCTCATTTATTAATCCAAAATTAACCTTGCCTTAACCCGTCCGTAAACCTCAGCTAAAACCCTGCTAATTGCGCTATATTAGTTTTGTGAGAACGATTTTTATTC
>JAEUSS010000280.1 GCA_016788685.1 Prolixibacteraceae bacterium
CCACAAAAATAAAAGATAATGTTTGAGTTACAAGGTAATGAACCTCGCTGAAAAGAAATCTCATTTTGATTTGCAGAATTAATTCGTGAGTTTTGCAGACTTAACCGGCATCCATGAAAGATTTCACTGAAGGCAAGGAGGCGAAACTGATTCTGCAATTTTCCGTTCCGTTGGTACTCGGAAACATCTTTCATAACTTGTATAACGTAATCGACAGTGTTATCGTTGGTCAGTTTATCGGGAAAGAAGCACTGGGTGCCGTCGGAGCTTCATTTCCCATCATCTTCGCGCTCATCTCGGTCGTAATCGGAGTTGGCTCCGGCGCTTCAACAGTCATTTCGCAATATTTCGGAGCAAAAAAAACGGCTGAGGTCAAACGCACCATCGACACACTTTTCATTTTCTTCCTCGCCGCTTCCATACTGATTACCATTCTTGGAATCAGCTTCAGCAAACAAATTTTCATGCTCCTTTCGCTCCCCGATGATATTCTGCCGCAGGCTGTGAGCTACCTGAATATTTATTTGCTCGGAATGTTTTTCTTCTTCGGGTTCAGCGGAATCAGCAGCATCTTAAGGGGTTTGGGCGACTCAAAAACCCCGCTTTATTTCATGATCATTTCCACTTTCTGCAATATTATTCTCGACCTGCTTTTTGTTGTCGTCTTTAAATGGGGTATCCAGGGCGCTGCCTATGCAACAATTCTTTCTGAGGCCGGTGTTTTTTTTACCATGGCTGTCTACCTGAATAAAAAACATCCGATCATTAAACTTTCATTCCGGAAATATACGTTCGACCGCGATATTTTCAGGAGTTGTATCCGGATCGGCCTGCCAACCGGATTCCAGCAATCGTTCATTGCCTTTGGGATGATGGCCATTATGAGCATCGTCAACGGGTTTGGTACCAATGCGGTTGCCGCCTACTCTGCAGCGATGCGCATCGACTCGTTTGTCAGGATGCCAGCCATAACTTTTTCGTCGGCCCTGTCAACATTTGTCGGGCAAAACCTGGGTGCCTTCAAAAAACAACGTGCTAAAGCGGGGCTCAAAGCTTCACTCCTTTTCTCTACCATATACTGTATTTTCGCTTCGCTGCTGATTATTATCTTCGGACAGCACATCATGTCGCTGTTTACCAGTGACCCGGCCGTGATTCAGATCGGTCAGGAATATATGATCATTGTCTCTTCGTTTTACCTGCTTTTTTCCATCATGTTCAACTATACCGGGTTTCTGCGCGGGGCCGGAGCTACGCTGATCCCGATGATTACCACCTTTACTGCCTTGTACCTGGTCCGTATTCCTGCTGCCGTTTTTCTTTCCGGAATTATTGGGGTGAACGGCATCTGGTGGGGTGAGCCCATGGGATCAGCAATCGGATTAATTATTCTTTTGAGCTACTACCGAAGCGGTAAATGGGAAGGAAAAGCAGTAACGAAAAAAGCGGCTGATGAAATCGGATAATGCAGATTTGCCGTTACATCCAGTTATTTTTCAAACACAGGTGAATCAGCTCGGAGATATTGTGTGTCGAAGTTTTCTCCATACAATGGCGCTTGTGGTTTTTAATGGTATGGATGCTAAGTTTCAGTTTGTCGGCTATCATCTTACTGCTGAGTCCGTCGTAGCACAACCTGATTATCTCCATTTCACGCCCTGATAAAAGGGGATGGCTCCTTTCCCCGTATTCGCGGGTAAAAACCCTTTGGTAACCCTGCCCGGGCGAATACTTAAAAATGGTCAGTACAATGGTGTCGCTTGTTTTACTGCCGGCTATCTCAAAAAATACCTTCAGATTCAGTACTGGCAGAAGCTGGTCTTCGGTAAAAACGACCGATGCTTCGTGCATAAACTGTGTGATAGTACCATCCATCCGGATGTAACGATGATTGAAAACAAACCGGTAATCCGGAATTTGGTCCGATTGTTCCAAATCAATAAACTTCAGAATATCAGGAAAAACCAACGCGCACCAAAGTTGCCTGTCGTCGGGATGAAAATGCAGTTCGCGAAAATTAAAGTGCTCCAGCAGAAGGTTGTGCCGAAAACAAGCGTTCTTGTCCTGGCAATGTTTATGAATGCAGGGAAATTGCCGACCCGAGTGGTCGACCGGACAGGAATCGGGAAGAAATGCCGAACCACTTTCCGTTGAATCAATTTGTGAAGTGCTTCCAAAAGTCTTCAACGATTCAGCGGTGTCATTATCTACCTCGCCGGTAACGACTCCAAAAATATTTTCCTTCCTCTTCATACCCTTCGGAATTGAGTACTTGGTAACCAAAGTTACGGTAATATTTCAGAAGATCATATCTGTTCCTTAAACAATTAGAAAACTGTTTTAAACTCAGTTCATTTTGATTCTGCCCGTCAATTCTGATTATAAACAGTTTCTAAATCAAGCAAATGACACTTTTGTGCTATTGCATCATCATCGTCATCCGTGGTAACTTTGCTTAATTCAAGTCACTCAAAGCCATGTGAACAAACTTGAAACAGGCATGTATTTTCCGTAGTATAAATTTAAAAAGAGGAAATTATGGGACTATCTATCCGCAGACGACTGGCAATGGGCTGGCTACCAGACTATCCTGACTTCAGAGATCTCACGGTTGAGCAGGAACAGGTTTCGACTAAACTGCTGAGCCTTGGACAAAAAGATTCAATCAAGGCCATGTTGACCAAAACCGGGATACAAGGTTCGGCTAAAGTTACTATTCCGGCATCAGTGTCGCTGGTTAATTGGTTTTCACCGGTTGAAGATCAGGGTGATCTGGGATCGTGTACGGCCAATGCAGGAGTCGGTCTGGTTGAATATTTTGAACGCCGGGCCTTTGGAAAACACATGGAAGCCTCCCGGCTTTTTCTGTACAAAGCAACCCGAAACCTGATGAAAGAGAAAGGTGATACGGGTGCCTTTTTGCGTACCACAATGGGAGCTTTGGTACTTTTTGGTGTACCTCCCGAAGAATACTGGCCTTACAACACGACCAACTTCGACAAGGAGCCGACCGCATTTTGCTACGCCTTTGCCCAAAATTACCAATCGATGAGTTATTATCGCCTCGACCCTCCCGGCATCAAAGCCCCGGAACTGCTAAGCCGTATCAGAACAAATCTGGCGGCGGGGCTTCCTTCCATGTTCGGATTTACCGTGTACAGTTCGATCGCGCAGGCCAGCCGTAATGGAGGTAAAATTCCTTACCCAACCAAAGGAGACAAAATTGAGGGCGGGCATGCGATTGTTGTTGCCGGATACGATGATAAAATGAAGATCAGAAACGGGAATGCAGGAGGTATTGAAACCACCGGAGCATTTCTCATCCGGAATTCGTGGGGTACCGAATGGGGCGACAAAGGTTATGGCTGGCTTCCTTACGAATATGTTTTAAAGGGTTTAGCGGAGGATTGGTGGTCACTGCTGAAAAATGAATGGGTCGACACCGGAAATTTTAAGCCATAGATAATAAACATATTTAAGTATCAGCAACTGTAACAAACAAAAACAGGAGGTGTATGATGAAAACATTTCTAAAACTTATCCTGCTGGTTTTCATTTTGATGTTTGCCGGCAATGCCTCTGATGCTCAGGAAATGAAGCCCGAAACTCCCGATGCCATCAAAAACCTCATGAAGTTTACCGGCGATTGGCAATCAAAAGCTGCCTTGACCATGGATGGAAAAACTCACGATGTTGATTACATAGTCGTTTGTACGAAAACAGCCGACGGCAATGGGATATTTGCCGACGAAAAAGTAACGAGTCCCGACTTGGGTACAC
>JAEUSS010000291.1 GCA_016788685.1 Prolixibacteraceae bacterium
GATGGCGTTTATAAGGTCAAATATGACAGTCAGGAGGAAATTTTCAAGGGTATCCTGGACGATCTTAAAGAAGCTGATCAGTATTTTGCCAATGGTCAGACATTTAACGGAGATCCAACACCGTACAATGGCGATCCTGCCAAATGGCGCCGTGCAACCAATGCCTTTGCCCTCAAAGTTCTGATGAGTTTAAGCAAAAAGGAAGGTGTTGCATCATTAAATGTAAAGACCCGCTTTGCCGAAATAGTCACTGCAGGTAATATTCTCGAAAAAACAACCGGATACTACGGATTGATTTATTCTACCCAAAACAGGCATCCGCTGTCGGGCACGAATGATTTGTTCACCAGCCGGACAATAATTAGCTCGTTGCTTGTTGATAATCTGAAGAGTTTGGGCGACCGCCGATTGTTCTATTTTGCCGAGCCTGCAGGTGCCGAAATCGCTGCCGGGAAAACTCAGTCGGATGTTGAGGCATATGTCGGAGTTGATGTTTCAATTGATTATGCCACGATGAATGCCCATCACAGCGCCAATAAATATTCGCTTCTTAACAAACGTTATTTAACCGAGGAGGCCTGTGAACCTCTGATGGTGCTTACTTATGCCGAGCAACAACTGATATTGGCGGAAGCAAGAATAAAGGGGTGGATAACTACCGGAACAGCTAAGGAATATTATGAGAGTGGCGTAAAGTCAGCATTGGCATCAGTAATGGCAACCAAAGCAAATTATGCTCACGGGAAAGCAATTGATCAAGCTTATATTGATGGTTACTTTATAGGGCCGGCGGCATTTAAATCGACTGATAATGAGCAGTTAAAGCAAATCTGGATGCAGCGTTATATCCTGAATTTTATGCAGGATGCTGAAACTAGCTATTTTGAGTATCGTCGGAATAATTTTCCCGATTTTCCGATCAACGCAGCAACGAGCCTGAATGAAAATAACAAAAATGGGTTGCCTTTGCGCTGGCTCTACCCAGGCAGTGAAACTAACTATAACCGCGAGAACCTGATCGAAGCGTTAGATCGTCAATACGACGGTTATGATGAAATTAATAAAATCATGTGGTTACTGAAGTAAGTTTGGTTGTGTGCTTATGAGTGGTGCAGGTTGTATGAAATCAGCAGATTGGGATTTCTGAACCTGCACTGCTTTGTTTTATATCGGTGACTCTCAGCTGATTTTATATTTGTTTTGTCTTGGAAAGTTCCTCAAATTTATAACTTTAAGGCAAACTAATTCGCCAGACGATCATGCCATTACTTATTGTCGGTATAGGAATCCTGATTCTTCTTGTTCTCATCAGTAAATTCAAAGTCAATGCTTTTATGGCATTGCTGATTACTTCTTTTGCTGTCGGACTGTTGAGTAATATGAATCCGATGGATATCCTCGATTCTGTGCTGAAGGGCATTGGCGATACCATGGGGAAAATTGTTCTTATCCTGGCCTTTGGGGCCATGCTCGGTAAAATACTGGAGGAAAGCGGTGCAGCTCATACTATTACTTTCCGGATGACTGAATTGATGGGTCTGAAAAACATTCAGTATGCTCTATTGATTACCGGTTTTTTGGTCGGTTTACCGATGATGTATAACGCCAGTTTCCTGGTGCTGATTCCGTTAATCTTTACTTTTGCAAGTACTACCAAATTACCTACAATCTGGCTGGCTTTGCCACTATGTTCGGCGCTGTCTGTGGCACACTGTTTTTTGCCGCCTCATCCGGGTCCTACCTATGTTTCGTTTATCTATGAGGCCGATGTAAATAAGGTGCTGCTGTACGGTTTAATCCCGATGGTTCCGGCCTGTTTGATTGGAGGTGTCTGGTTATCGAAGTACACCCGGAATATAAATGTGATGCCTCCCGAAGGTCTTTTTCAGGAACGGCATTTTGATAAGGATGAACTTCCGGGACTGGGAGCCAGTATCTTTTGTGCCCTGACCCCGATTATTCTGATGCTGCTCGGAGCCTTGGTTGATTTGTCTTTTGGGCCGCCGCCGGCCAAGGCCGAACTTACCACTCTTGGGATGGAGAATATCACCGGGTTCTATCGTCATATTTTGGGAGAACTCGGGAGCCACGGTCGGACGAATGATGTTTTATCTGCAGTTCTCACCGGGATTAAATTTATGAGCGATGCCAATATGGCACTCTTTGCCGCGGTTATTGTTGCCATTTTTATTCTCGGATTGCGGAGGGGCAGGGGAATGGACGATGTGATGAACAGTTCTGCCAAATCAATTGGAGCCATTTCGATGATTGTCCTGATTATTGCCGGAGGAGGCGCTTTTTCGCAGGTACTGAAAGACAGTCATGTGATTGAATACATCCGGTCTGTTTCTGATTCTATTCAAATGAATCCTTTACTGATGGCATTCCTGATTGCCTCTGTCTTCAGGCTGGCTGTTGGTTCGGCCACTGTTTCAACATTAACGACAGCTCCCATCATGTTGCCCATTGCACAGCAAACCGGAACTTCGCCCGAATTGATGGTTTTGGCAACCGGAGCCGGAAGTGTGATGTGGTCGCATTTTAACGATTCCGGATTCTGGATGTTTAAAGAATATTTCGGGCTGAGTGTCAGACAAACTTTTCAGACCTGGACGATAATGGAGTCTCTGGTTGGGCTTGTGGGCATTGTGGTGGTGCTGCTTATGAGTATTTTTATGTAGGACGCAAATGTTTCTGGCAACCAGCTTATCGGTATTTACTAGTCATTTTATATTCTTATCATTAGTTGTCATAATTATTTTATTTTGACAAATTGAAATTGTGCTGAAGAAAATAAGTCCCGGTCAGGGTTCTGTTATTTTGATAACTTGTTGTAAATGAGTTTTTAAATTGTTTTTATATATGATAAGCAAGTGTACTGTAAAACTGAAAATAAAAGAAAAAAAGATCTTAAAATGCAAACATGCAGAACCCCGTTTCGTATGGTAGTTTAAATGATTAATGTTTTATAAATTTAAAACTTACCGTTATGAAAAAGTCTCTATTTGTATTGATGTTCGTTGCGTTTTTGCTGGTAACAACATTTGGGCAGAGTGCCAAGATTCCGCTAATTGGATCGAAAGCTCCTTCTTTTACTACTGAATCAACCAATGGAACTGTAACTTTTCCGGAAGATTTTGGCAAACACTGGAAAATTCTTTTCAGTCATCCACAGGATTTTACTCCGGTTTGTTCTTCTGAACTACTTGAGTTAGCTTTTATGCAAAAAGATTTCAGCAAATTGAATGCGAAAATTGCTGTTATATCGACGGATGACATAAGTTTGCACAAAATGTGGAAAAATCAGCTTCAGGAATTGGATTACAGGGGGAGAGGGCCTCAACAGATTGATTTTCCGATTTTTGACGATCATTTGGCCGTGGCATCCCGGCAGTATGGAATGCT
>JAEUSS010000295.1 GCA_016788685.1 Prolixibacteraceae bacterium
TGTTCGACGAAATTGTGGCCGAATACAAATCATTCATCACCCAACTCGACGTTCCGGATGTGAATTTTATTCCGCTTTCGGCCCTGAAAGGCGAAAACGTGGTGGAACCTACTACCCAGATGAAATGGTACCACGGCCCAAGCATGCTCGAATTCCTGGAATCGGTACACATCAGCAGCGACCGCAATTTCGACGACATGCGTTTCCCGGTTCAGTACGTGCTTCGCCCCGATTTAGACTTCCGCGGATTCTCGGCACGCATTGCTTCAGGAATTGTGCGCAAAGGCGAGGAAATTATGGTACTGCCTTCACGCAAAACTTCACGCATTAAAGAAATTATTACCTACGACGGAAGCCTCGACGAAGCTTTTCCGCCGCAATCGGTGACCCTTACGCTCGAAGATGAGATCGACATTTCGCGTGGTGATATGATTGTTTATCCGGACAATCTGCCCCGGGTTGAACGTCATTTTGAAGCCATGCTCGTTTGGATGGACGAGAAAGCTATGGACCCGTCCGTGCAATTCTTCCTCAAACATGCCAACAACACCACCCGCGTACGGTTTGACCTGATTAAATACAAAATCGATGTCAACACGCTGCAGCGTTCTTCGGTCGACCATTTTGAACTGAATGAAATCGGCCGCGTAGTGATGACGACCAACAAAGCCATTTTCTTCGACCCCTATAAAAAGAACCGCAGCACCGGATCGTTTATCCTGATCGACCCGATGACCAACAATACCGTGGCTGTCGGAATGATCATCGACAAGCTGAATGCTGAAGACTTACCGTCGAAAATTGTCGATGAGAAAACACTGGAAGCAAACAAATTGCGGATACACCAGGGCGAATGCCTGGTGCCTGAAAGCCTGCGCCAAAAACGCTACAACCAGAAAGGCTCAACCATCTGGATTACCGGCTTACACGGTTCAGGTAAAAACGAGCTGGCCTTCACGCTCGAAAAAGAACTCTTCGATGCCGGGGCAACCGTTGTTTTACTCGACGGAAGTTCCATCCGTTCGGGCTTAACCAAAGAACTCGATTATTCGGCCGCCGACCGCGCCGAACAGTTGCGCCGCGTGGCTCACATCAGCCGGTTGCTGAACGATCAGGGCATCATCACCATTTGTTCGTTTATTTCTCCGGATGAGCAGATTCGTCAGCAGGTGGTGCAGATTATCGGCGAAGACCGTTTCAAACTGGTATATATGGATGCGGACCTGGATTTCTGCAAAAACAATAAACCAGAACTGTATGAAAAATACGAAAAGGGACTGGCCGAAAACATTCCGGGAGTCGACCTGCAGTTCAGCATTCCGCAGAACCCCGACCTGGTTTTAAAGCCTGAAGACCGGGCACACAACGCACAAACCATTCTCGAATATCTGGCCGACAACAAGATCTTCCCGATTGTTTAGAGAAAATTTCAGACAAGAAAATATCAGACAAAAGACTCAGAAATGGGTCTTTTGTCGTTTCGGAGCAATGGCAAACACGTGTGCCGGATAACAAATCAAGCATTTTGCCGGATGACTTCCAGCGCCACTTCCACGTGTTTCTGAGGCGAAATCTGCGATTTGAAGATTTTGACCAGCCGGCCTTCGGGGTTAAAAATGTAGGTCACTCGCCCCGGTATCAGCCCAAACCAGTCGGAAGGAACACCAAGCATTTTCCGGAGTTCACCGGCCGTATCGGATAGCAGCGAAAAAGGCAACTGATACTTTTGCCTGAACCGGGCATGTGTGACGGGGCGATCGCTGCTCACCCCGTAAACCTGGGCTCCGGCCTCAACCAGCTCGCGAAACGAATCGCGAAAACTACAGGCCTCGATCACACATCCCTTGGTGTCGTCTTTCAAATAAAAGTACAGAACAAGATACCTTCCGGTTAATGCCGAAATATCTACAGGCTGATGATTCTCGTCATTCAGAATAAAATGCGGAAGTTTATCTCCGGGCTTCAGTTGCTTCACAGGCTCCAAGGATTTTGTTTTTAATGATTTAATGATTAGCAAACTTCACTAAACCTCTTATTACGATTGTTATAAAATTTCGCGCAAGGCAATGGAAATATCGTGAACCTGCTGTACGCCTGTTCCGCTCCACTGAATTTTTCCGGACTGAAATACCACGACCGTTGGTATATTCTGAACTTTACATGAAGTTGCAATGTCAGGATAGTGATCGACATTTACTTTCAAAATGCGCACATGCTCTTTAAATTGTCCTTTCACTTCTTTCAGGATGGGCGGCATCATCCGGCACGGCACACACCAGTCGGCATAAAAATCGACCAGCACAGGCTTGTGAGAGTTTACAATATGGTAAAAACGTCTATTCATGCTCAGCCTCCCGTTTCATGATGAAGCTGCCCAACAAGTCGGCCAGCAAATATCCCAACGCCAGTCCCCAGAGTGTTGAGAAATACCAAACGGATTTGATTGCACAGGTCCCGCTCGTACATCCTTCCAATTTCCAATAAAGGAATCCTCCAACCGCACCCAAAGCGGAAAAAATAACTTTCACCCAAAACAATCGTCGTCTGTTCATTCTAACATTTTAGAGTTTTAAAACAAAGCGATTCCGGTTTAGTTCGCCTTTCAGAAATAAAAAATAGATATCTGCCATAGATATTTTTGATACCTCTGTCAACGTGCCGAATCTATTATCCGAAACAGTAAAAGTCTGGTGATGTTTTCAGGCAGATGTTTTCATCCGGTTTCCGGAAGATACTGGCGCTTACCTGATGAATTCCTGACGAACCGGGTTAAAGCTGTCGATCAGCCGGGCGGCTGACGATAACAACCGGATCGTATGCTTTTTTCCGGAAGGCACGGCAAACATATCGCCGGACTGAAGGTGTTGTTCGGGTTCGCCTTCGCAGTAAAAAATAATTTCTCCGGAAGCAATGTAACAGGTTTGCTCGTGCGGGTGTGAATGAAAAGGTTCGGCTTCAGCCCATGGCCCATCGGTGAAATCGACAATGACGGTCATCAGATTGGGCGTAAATATGATGCGCCGTTCCAAGCCTTCGCGAACGATTTGCGGCGTACTTTCCGTGAATTTTAGTATAGTCATTTGTTGAACAATTACTTAGAAAGAAATAATTCCGACAGCTATTTTACTGCCTTTTTAATTTGTCTGGCAGTCAGATCGCCCTGATAGATCAGGAGTGAATAATTGAGCACCAAAGGTTCGTCAAATGGAATCGCCACCGGCTGACGCCCCGGATAAGCAGCATTTTGCATACTTGCTTTTTTACGAATAATCCAATGGCCGGAAGGTGACGGATTCGACGGATTACTCCGGATTACAATACCGCCCGTCCCTCCGTTTTTGAGGTAAGAACCGGCAATTTTCAATGTATTCCCGGCCTCAACAGCATTAATGTCTGGCTCAACAATTCCCTTTTCTCCGTAAAAAGTAATATTTTCAGGAAGTTTTAAACGCACCGAAAAACCGCTGTAGCCCTTTTCATCGTCTGACCCGCCCATACTAAACCAATCAGTGAGCGGTTTAAGCTGAATCGTAAAATCGATACGCCGGTAATTCTTCTTCCGGGGATACATCGTGATGGTCGTTTCTTCTTTCAGGTAGGCTTCCGAACCGCTTTTCCAGAAAGGCGATTTCCAGTCGACCTCGGTTTTCAATATTCCGGCTCCTTTTTGCTGTCTGAATTCGAGATCGGTAATTTTCTGCTCAAAATTTTTCAACTCCCACCCGTCCGCAACCGGTTTATCCTTAATCAGAATCTGATGCCAGGCCCAGAATACCCCGCGGTGGTGCAAATGATCAGCCGGAAAATCTTCGGTTAACCGGGCTCCATCCATTCCGTAAAGCGGATGAATGTAATTGCACCGGCTGTATTGCCCGTCTTTATCCTTTGGAGTTCGCTGAAAGAAGCAAATACTGTCTTTGCCTTCCATAAAAAGGAAACCTCCCTCTTTGACCACCATATTAACCTGGGTAAAGCCGCTAAGCGACAAGCCCGTCAGCAGGATGGCCGGTATCAGTTTTAGCATTTCGTCAGTTTTAGTTCGGAGTTGCTAAAATAGCCAGAAGGATCGATAATTAAACAACAATCAGGCAATAACTTGAGATTTGCTTTTCCGGCGTATGAAAAGAAGAGAGGTTGTCATAAAAAGTCAATACTTTCCAGACAACCTCCGGGTTCATTTCTACAGAATTGCGACCGGTCTTAATCGCGGTCTGTCCATCTGCGTTTTTCTTACAGTTTGGGTTCCCAGCCTTTATGATATTCGCGGCCCCAGAGTTTCATGCCGTCTTTGTCGAGAATACGGCCGGTTTGGGCATTCACCTTAAATGATTTGTTAATCCGCGACGAAATATTGGCGTAATGACACATCATCTGGCTGATTGCTCCTTCTTCGATCGGCGAATTCAGTTTTGCTTCTTTTCCGCGGATTACGTTAAAGAAATTGACAATGTGCCCGTCGGTCATGTCGCCACCGCCACCTAAAGCAGTCCCGGCTTCACTTCCCGATGATTTGCTGTCTTTCACTTTCTTTCCCATGCGGTCGAAAAGCGTGTATCCGTCACGGTTCACAAATACAGTACCTTCCGAACCATAGATAATTGTTCCGCGATCAGCCCCGTAGGTTTTGTGTCCGTTCCGGCTTTTTCCGTCCCATTTGATGATTTTATTTCCGGGGAAACGGAAAGTTGCATCCATCGTGTCGTACATTTCCCAGCCATCGTTCAGGAAATGACGTTTGGCAGCTTCAACATCCACGTACTCGGGATATTTAACCTGAAGCGCCCAGCGGGCAATATCCAGCTCGTGCGTAGCGTTATTGCCGGTTTCTGCTGTTCCCCAGTTCCATCCGTACCAGTGCCAGTTATAATCCCAGATGTCATGCATGTATTCAACCCGCGGAGCCGGTCCCTGAAAAAGTTCCCAGTCCAGGCCATCGGGAACCGGAGCTTTTTTAGGAACCGGACATTCGCCACGGTTGTTGGCGTAAAAAGCAACCGCTTTATACACATCGCCAATCACCCCTTTATGAATCTCGGAAATGATTTCCCGCGACTCGCCGGACGAACGCTGCTGGTTTCCCATCTGCACAACCTTGCCGTATTTTTGCTGAAAAGCAACGAGCAATTCACCTTCGCGCGGATTATGGCTGCATGGTTTCTCAATGTAAACGTGTTTGCCTGCCTGCATAGCCAGCCAGGTGCCAGGTGCATGCCAGTGGTCGGGAGTGGCGTTAAAAATGACATCCACACTCTGATCGGCAAATACCTCGCGGATATCGTTTACCAGCGTTGCTTTTCCTGAAACTTTTCCGGCCAGATCTTTACCTGCTTTTTCGCGCTGCTTTTTCATCACATCGCAAATGTAAGCCACGTCCACATTGTTATTCTTGTCTTTCAACGCCGAATAATAAGCACTTACACGGCGCCCGCAGCCCATCAGGGCCACACTGAGACGATCGTTGGCGCCTATGATGCGTGAATAACTTTTGGCACTAAAACCGGAGACAGCTCCCCCAATAGTAATACCGGCGGCTCCAACGGCCACATTCCGGATAAATTCTCTTCGATTTGTACTCATGGTTCGTTGATTTATATTTTTATAAACTCTTGATCTTTATACTCCTGAATTTTACCTGATCATTGTGATACTGAAGCAGAATGGGTGCTTCTTTCAGCATTCCGAAATCTTTAAAGGAAGCAAATTTACTTTTCGAAACAAGTTCTTTAAACTGATCGGAGCCGCGCACATATTCAACAACTTTCATTCCGTTCAGCCAATGTTCAACCCGGTTATCCGGATAAACCACAATTCGTCCGATATTCCATTCGCCGGCTGGTTTGGTAAAACGGTCCTGTTTGTCGGCTTTAATCAGATCATAAAGTGAAGCCATCGTGCGGTTTCCGGCGATACCCATTTTAGCATCC
>JAEUSS010000313.1 GCA_016788685.1 Prolixibacteraceae bacterium
ATATTGGCTTGTCAGAAGTTTCTGTTGAAGACATTCAAAAGGCCCAGCAATTCTTTAGAGTTGTCTCCGTAAAAAATCGGTATAGTATCGATGAGCGCAAATGGTAACCCGTACATCAATATTTCAAAGACCAAAATATAGCATTTATTCCCTGGTTTCCTCTTGGGGGCGGAAATATGAAACGAATGGAAATCCTTCAGAAAGTTGCGCAGAAAAAAGACCTCGATGTTCGCCAGATTGCTTTAAGTTGGCTATTACATCATTCCGAAAATATTATCCTCATTCCCGGAACCTCGAAGGTTAAACATTTGGAAGAAAATATGAAGATTGCTTCTATTGACCTGAGTGCAGAAGATATGAAGGAGCTGGATCGCGTTATTGAAGCTTAGCCGAACCACTTTCTTATTCGAATACCGAGGCGCTCTTCATTTGCCGGAAACAGGGACTCGCGGATTATTTTTTATATTAAATTTGATGCATGAAAAAATCCCAAACATTTTTTGTAGCCTTTATTTTATCGGTTGCATCTTACGCCCAAAACTTTCTTTCGCTCGATCTGAAAGCAAACAAGCTGCTTTACGACGGTAAACGTAATAAGATATACGCAACAGTAAACAGTCTTGATGTAAATCAGGGAAACAACGTGGTTCAAATAAACCCGAGTACCGGGGTTATTGAAAATAGCGTTTTTGTAGGAAGCGATCCAAACATCATGACATTCACAAAGGACACCAACTACCTATATGTTGCTTTAGAGGGCGCCTCGTTCGTTAAGAGAGTCAATTTAAACAACTTTACTGTTGATAGAAGCATTTCTTTGGGGGCAACGAGCAATGGTGCCATGTACGCTCAAGACATAGCAACTGTTAAGCTGGA
Organism: Prolixibacteraceae bacterium; assembly: GCA_016788685.1. GTDB lineage: Bacteria > Bacteroidota > Bacteroidia > Bacteroidales > Prolixibacteraceae > Aquipluma. The sequence continues at coordinate 877 of JAEUSS010000313.1, forward strand.
TAATGACTTGGTAGTGGTTGCGCGAAAATACACAAGTATAAGTCCAGTACACGCCGGGGTTGCAGCTTACCTGAGAGGAACCAAACTCCCCTCCGAAACGGCTAGTCACACAGGTAGCAACCTTATCGAATCGGCCAACGATACAAATTTTGTTGTAGGCTTTAACATAGAAAGCACTGAAGCAGGCATGCGAAAAATGAACATCGATACTATAAGCGGAGTGACTTTGATAAGAAACACCCAAAATATGGGCGTTTGTTGTAACCCTAAATTTCACAACGGACTTATTTATACCGACAATGGTAAAATTTTCGACCCCTTAACTTCTCCTCCCTCAGTAGTTGGCACTTGCGTTCTAGGCTCGGGTGGCCAATACCGAGTTGAGCCAGATTTCAAAAAAAACAGAATCTACTTTTGTTCAGTAGAAAACAAATTGAAAATCATTCATTTTAATTTGCAAACGCTTGCATACGTTGGCAATATGCTTGTTTCTGACACTTATCCCAACGATTTTCAGTCTCCGGAGACCGAAGATGTCATTCGTTTTGGTGAAAACGGTCTGGCTGTTATCATTGGCCAGGGCTACTTCTTTAGCAACAAAGACAAGCGGGTTGTGCTATTAAAGATGGATGTTTTGGCTGGTGTG
>JAEUSS010000339.1 GCA_016788685.1 Prolixibacteraceae bacterium
GCGACTTATTCAAACAAGCCAAAGAAAAAGCACCATGTATCGTATTTATCGATGAAATTGATGCCATCGGACGCGCCCGCGGTAAAAATCCGAACATGGGATCGAATGACGAACGTGAAAACACACTGAATCAGCTGCTCACCGAAATGGATGGATTCGACACCAATTCCGGGGTAATTATTCTGGCAGCCACCAACCGGGCCGATATCCTCGACCGCGCGTTGATGCGTGCCGGCCGCTTCGACCGTCAGATTCACGTGGAATTGCCCGACCTGAATGAACGCGAAGAAATATTCAATGTCCATCTAAAACCGATAAAACTGTCTTCGGAAGTTGAACCTTCGTTTCTGGCCAAACAAACACCCGGATTCTCGGGCGCCGACATTGCCAATGTTTGCAATGAATCGGCACTGATTGCCGCCAGAAAAAACAAAGATATTGTAGACAAACAAGACTTTATGGATGCCGTTGACCGTATCGTCGGCGGATTGGAAAAGAAAAACAAAATCATTTCGGTTGACGAAAAACGCCGGATTGCATACCACGAGGCCGGACACGCTACCATCAGCTGGCTGCTCGAACATGCTCACCCGCTGGTGAAAGTGACCATCGTCCCCCGTGGAAAAGCACTGGGTGCTGCCTGGTATCTTCCTGAAGAACGTTCAATCACTACGAAAGACCAGCTGCTCGACGAAATGTGCTCGGCCTTAGGCGGAAGAGCGGCTGAACAGATTTCTTTCAACAGCATCTCTTCGGGAGCCCAGAACGACCTCGAAAAGGTAACCAAACAGGCCTACGCCATGGTTAGCATTTTTGGTATGAGCGAAAAAGTAGGAAACGTCAGCTACTATGATTCATCGGGCCAGAGCGAATATGCACTCAGCAAACCGTACAGCGAAAAAACAGCTGAACTAATTGATGCTGAATCAAAACTGCTGATTGAGACTCAATACAACAGGGCTTTGGAAGTACTGAATAACAACAAAGAAGGGCATCAGCAGCTGGCTGAACTTTTGCTGGAAAAAGAAGTGATCTTCAGTGAAGACCTTGAACACATCTTCGGGAAACGCCAATGGGCCAGACCAATGCTCGTTGGTGAATCTAAAAAGGAACAAACCGCTGCTTTAACTGAAAACTCGGATGTGGCAGCTGACCATGTCGAACTGTAATGGAATCATCAAGAGATAATATTTTGGCCCGATTAAAGGCCGCCCAGGAAAAAAGAGGTGAAATCGAGGTTGTCCGCCCCGATTTCACCTCTCCTATTTACCATCCGCTGAATGAATCCCTGAGCCTGGAATTCAAGACTAATCTGGAAATGATCGGCGGACAGGTCTTTATCTGTCAAACCAGCTCAGAAGTTGGATTACTGATTAAGAAGATTTGTGACGAAAAAGAGCAGAGCAGTGTTTTCTGTAAAGATCCGGCGCTCGGCAGTCTAATGAATGGGATCGTTGACATCAATTCGGATGAAGACGAGTTTCTGAACCTCAGCATCGGGATTACCGGCTGTGAGTTCCTGGTAGCACACCTCGGATCGGTACTGATCAGTTCGGCACAAGTCTCCGGACGCAGGCTCAACGTATTCCCCGAGACGCACATCGTGGTAGCGCACGAGTCGCAATTGACAGATTATTTAGATCAGGCAATCGAAAAAATGCAGATTAAATACAAAAATGAGTTACCTTCGTTAATCAGCAACATCACTGGTCCAAGCCGAACCGCCGACATCGAAAAAACGCTGGTTATGGGTATGCACGGACCGAAGTCGCTGATTGTGATAATAGCTAATGAACCGTTTTAAAACTAGCAGCTATGGAAAAGGACTGGGTTTGCATATTTCATACAGAGCATGACTTTCAGGCAGAAATTGCCAGAGATATTCTTGAAAATGAAGAAATAAATTGTGTTCTCATTAATGAACACGACTCCACCTTCCCATCAATAGGCGACTTAGAAATCTGGGTTCACAAAGATTTTGAGGAAACAGCAACCAAACTTTTAAAAGATTTAATCCTTTGAAGAAATTTATTACGCGAACGGTTACCGGAATCGTTTTAGTACTCGTCATGCTGACTGCCATCCTGGTCAGCCCTTACAGTTACGCAGTTCTGTTTATATTACTGCTTATTGGCAGCCTGGCCGAGTTCAACAACCTGTTTAAACAATCGGAAATCAAGCCCAATCAATGGCTGATCTATCCGGTTTCAATTGCTTTGTTTGCAACATCGTTTCTGGTTGCGCGCGGAACTATCGAAGTAAAATATTTCATTGGCCTCCTACCTCTTTTCCTGATTATCATGTCGGCCGAACTGTATCGTAAACATACCAACCCGGTCGAGAACATCGCAGTAAGCCTTCTGGGGATTATTTACCTGGCGCTTCCGCTGTCGCTGGTCAATTTCCTTGTATTTCCCGACATCCACCACGACCACTCGTACAATCCGGCCATACTGATAGCTGTTTTTGCGCTGATCTGGATTCACGATTCAGGAGCTTACCTGTTTGGCGTTACCATGGGAAAACACCGCCTTTTCGAACGTATCTCACCCAAAAAATCATGGGAAGGCGCTATCGGAGGAACATTAGTTGCCATATCGGCTGCCTGGGGCCTCGCCGCTTTTATTCCCGAAATAAGCCTGATTCATTGGATTTCAATCAGCATACTGACCGTCGTATCCTCAACTTTTGGCGACCTGACCGAATCAATGTTTAAACGTTACTTCGGAATCAAGGACAGCGGGGACATCCTGCCCGGACATGGCGGATTTCTTGATCGCTTCGACTCTTTATTCTTTGCAGCACCTGTAGTGGTGATGTATTTAAAATTAGTCGTTCAATAAGTTGCACCGGGCAAG
>JAEUSS010000364.1 GCA_016788685.1 Prolixibacteraceae bacterium
TCATACAATTTATCAACCAACAAAGCATCATCCATGTGTGTTTCAATCTGCACAATCGGAGTAACAAACTTATTATAGCAATCGACGATAGCCATACTAGCCGAATAACGGGCTAAGTCACAGGTAATCACATAATATCCATCTTCCGACAATCCATAAAGAGTAGGCTTCCGCCCTCCGTTGGATTCGCCCGTCCCGATATTCCGGACGTAGCCGGAAGCAACCAGATCGTTCATTAAAACAATACAGGTAGGCAAGCTTATTTTGAGCAGTTTACTCAACTTCGGAGCTGAAAGATTTCCAAGAGAGTGAATAAAATCAAGAATTTTTCGCTTCTGCTTGATTTTATTTAACTCCGTAGCAGACACGTTTCTGGTACCCGAAGCTTGTTTTGAAACCATATCGTAAATATTTATTAAATCGAGGGCTACTTCAGAAGCCCCCAATCGACATGAAATTATCAAATTTTGGTAGCATGGTCACCACCCTCAACATCATATTTATCAACAAGATCCTAAAATCAAAAATCATTTCCCTGATTTTCAATTTTGTTTCTCGCCAAAGTGCTCTATTTGATCATAAAATCAAATCTCTTCACCCCTTCCAGATAGCCTTCCAAACGGTCGCCGATTTTTACCGGTCCAACACCAGCCGGAGTTCCGGTGTATATCAAATCTCCGATCTTCAGGGTAAAGTATTTGGAAACATGCTCGATGATGTCATCTATCGGAAAAATCATCAGCGAGGAGTTTCCGTCCTGCACGGTTTCTCCGTTAACATCAAGCCTGAAATGAATTGCGTTCCGGTCGGGCAATGAATCAACTGAAACAAATTCAGGACAAAGCGCCGCTGAGTGATCAAATGCCTTTGACTTTTCCCATGGCAATCCTTTTTCTTTCAATTTGTTTTGGACATCGCGGGCCGTAAAATCGATTCCCAGGCCAATTTCATCGTAATACCGGTGAGCAAATCTTTTTTCAATATTTTTCCCCACCCGGTTAATTTTGACAATCAGTTCCACTTCGTGGTGCACATCGTTTGACCAATCCGGGATATAAAACGGATCGTTGTTGCGAAGCAAGGCTGAATCGGGTTTCATGAACAGAACCGGTTCGTCCGGGATTTCGTTATTCAGTTCCCTGGCATGGGCTACGTAATTACGGCCTACACAAATGATTTTCATTTCATTCTCAGTTTGATAGCAGTCAACACTTTTTTAGTATACAAAGGAAACTCGCTGTTCAAAATCCAGCCGTAATACCCGGGTTGTTCGCGCAAGACTTTTTCGACCGGAATCCCTTTGTTTTTTCCGAAATTAATGATTTCAACACCATTCTCGTCATAGACAATGCGACCAACAAAATCGACATTCGTATCGTATGCCGAAAATTCGCTCAGCGCCTGAATATCGTTCACTATTGGTTTTGAGATTTTACCGTTCGCATCTTCATATTCCTCATCTTTATACACATCGAGCTGCGCTTTCAGCACCTCATAAGTCGCTTTAGTGTCCGCCATGGCACTATGGGCATCTTCCAGCGGTTTTTGGCAATAGAATTTATAGGCTGCTGCCAGTGTCCGCTTCTCCATTTTATGGAATATGGCCTGAACATCGATAAACTTCCGTTTTTTGAGGTCCAGATCAACGCCAGCGCGCAAAAATTCCTCGGCAAGCAACGGGATATCGAACCGATTGGAGTTAAAACCGGCAAAATCACAACCTTCCACGAACTGGGCAATGGTTTTGGCTACTTCTTTAAATGTCGGTTTATCTTTTATGTCTTCATCAGAAATTCCGTGAATTTTGGTCACCGCCTCCGGAATAGGCATTTCAGGATTAATTCGGTATTGTTTTTCTTCCTCTTTCCCGTCAGGATAGACCTTGATCAGCGCAATTTCAACGATCCGGTCAGTTACAATATTCATCCCTGTGGTTTCCAGGTCAAGAAAAATCAACG
>JAEUSS010000381.1 GCA_016788685.1 Prolixibacteraceae bacterium
TCATACAAAGGCTGCAAATAGGGGTCAATTTTTTCTTTCAGATCGCCGGGGAGGAAGCCGAGTCTTTCGCCGGCTTCAACAGCAGGGCGACTCAGAATGATTCGTTTTATCTCTCTGTTCTTTAATGCCCGAACGGCCAAAGCTATGGCTGTATATGTTTTTCCGGTTCCGGCCGGGCCAATGGCAAAGATCAGATCGGAGTTACGGCAGGCTTCCACCAAAAGCCTTTGGTTAGGTGTTCTGGCACGAATCGCTTTCCCGTTAATTCCAAAAACAAGAACATCTTTATTTTCCTCAGGCGAATCGGCGACTCCCTCCAACTCGTTCAGGAATACCTGGTTAATAACATCATCAGGTAAAACATTAAATTGGTTATAATGATCAACAATCAGCTGAAATTTCGATTCAAATCTCAAGATCTCTTCATCATCTCCTTTAACGATCACATCGTTACCTCTGTAGACTATTATTAACTTGGGAAAGAAAGATTTTATCAGATTCATTTTGGCATTATTCACACCGAAAAACTCCAGCGGATCAATACCTTCCAGATGAATTAGCTTTTCAAACATAGACAATTGCAACTTTAGGTGCCTTGCAAAAATAACCACTTTTAGGAGATTTTTGTTGCATTTTTTGGGGTTCCGGATAAGATTTGTCGATAATCTGTCTATTTCGGTGATGGTAAGCATATAACTCCAACGAAGTCAACTGGCAGCAAACTGCAGCCCACTTCGAAAAGCTTCGGCCGGGAAGTTCCCGCTTAATCGTTTGGGTATGATTTTGGCACCTGCCTTAGATTAATCGGGATAAACCATGCCGCCACATTCTGAAATAAAAATCCCGGATCAGTCATTTTAGCTTCAAAATACACCATTCCGGCAGATTTTCAACTTAAAGATTGATCCGGGATCCGATCCCGAGTATTCGGGTTCAGGTTTACCGATGATTAAAAAATAGGCACTTCCCGCTTAAACGTTTCGTCAAGTGAGATAAAAGTTTCGGTACTGGCGATTCCGCTAATTTTCTGAATCTTATCACTCAGAATATCCCGAAGGTGCTCATTATCTTTGGCATAAACTTTCACAAAGATGGCATACTGCCCGGTAGTATAATGGCATTCGACGATCTCCGGAATAAGTTTGAGTTTTTCGGTTACCGTTGAATATAAACTTCCTTTCTCGAGAAACACCCCAATGTAAGTGCAGGTTTTAAAATCAATCTTTTTCGGATCGATATGGTAACCGGAACCGACAATTACACTGAGTTCAATCATCCGGTTAACCCGCTGATGAACAGCAGCCCTGGAAACTCCAACTTCTGAAGCAACATCTTTAAACGGAATCCTGGCATTTCTTGAAATGATATCCAAAATTTTCAGGTCAATATCGTCCAATTGATTTCTTAATGTCATGATTATTCTTGAATAGATATAATTACTTTGATTCAAAACTAGCTAAAAACCGATCATTTTGATAATAGATTCCACTTTATTATCAAATTCCAGAAAAAATTACTCCCGCTTTCAATCCCGCGAAACCTTATTAAATCCGGTTCAACGAAAGGAAAGGGTGCCATTACCGAATGACACCCTTTCCCTGGTATTTTTAATCGTTGTTTTATTTGATCGGGACCTGGCGTTTAAATTCCATTTCTAACGAGATAAAAGTCTCGGTACTGGCAATCCCTTCAATTTCCTGTAAATCTTCGTCAATTAATTTCTTCAGGTGCTTGTTTGTTTTGGTCTGCACTTTAATAAAAATTGCATAAGAACCTGTTACATAATGACACTCGACTACCTCTGGTATTTGGGTCAATGCAGCAACAACCTGCTGATGATATTTTGCTTTTTCGAGATGAATTCCCATATAAGCGCAAGTGAAGTAGCCAAGTTTCTGCGGATTAACAAGAAATTCGCTGCCGGAAACAACTCCGAGGTTCAGTAACCGCTGTACCCTTTGGTGAATTGCAGCTCCGGAAACTCCGCATTCGCGCGCGACCTCCAGAAATGGGATACGGGCATTCTTAGTTATCAGCTTCAGGATTTTTTCGTCCAATTCGTCAATATTCGGAAGTGGTTCAATATGAAGATCATTCATAATTATCAGTTATAACAGTCGTTTTTTAAATTGAAACCCAAAAGTATAAAAAATTGATAAATTTTAAATATTCTTGTTGAAAAACATCTTTATTGTAATGATATGAAAGAAAATGCGGTCAAAATTGCCACCACAACCACGCCTCCGGAATAAAGATATGCGAGTCTTCCGCGGCAACACCTACCTATTTTCATCCGTCAAATTCAGTTAATTCTGGCGGCAAGTTTTTCTGTAAGTTCTTTAAAATCGTTCCCCGAGGTCGATTGAAATACGAGCAATTCAAATTCGGGAATCACGGCCAGTATATGATCAAAAATATCCGCCTGAATCGATTCATATTCGGCCCATTGCTTGTTTTTGCTGAATACGTAAATTTCGACTGGCAACCCTGTTTCTGTTGGTTGTAAATACCTGACCAAAAAGGTCATATCCTGATTAATATTCGGATTTCTTTTCAGGTATTCTTCCAGATATTTTCGGAAAATTCCAAGATTGGTTTGCCTGCGTACATTCGGTACCATGTCATTTTCAATATCCATATTCCTGTTGTACTCCATTATTTCATTCTGCTTATCGATGACATAATCTTTAATCAGACGAAACTTCTGGAACTTTTCCAACATCCGGTCGTCACAAAACCTGATGCTCTTCATGTCTATATTGATTGACCTTTTTATTCTCCGCCCTTCAGACTCTTCCATGCCGGCCCAGTTTTGAAAAGACTCGGCAACAAGAGAATAAGTCGGAACGGTTATAATCGTTTTATCAAAGTTCTGAACTTTAACCGTATTTAGCGAAATGTCAATCACCGTACCGTTGGCGTTATGCTTGGGCATTTCAATCCAATCTCCGGGCTTCAGCATCTTATTGGCCGAAAGCTGAATACTGGCAACCAAACCTAAGATTGTGTCCTTAAAAACCAATAACAGTACCGCCGCAATTGCACCAAGTCCGGTAAGCAATACCAGCGGCGATTTCTTAAAAATAAATGCAATGATAAAAATCGCAGCTACAAAATAAACCACGATCATAATCAGTTGAATATAACCTTTTATTGATCGTGTGGCTGCATAGGGCGTTGTCAGGTAAATATCATTTGAGGCTTTTAAAACCCGCGAAACCACCCGTACAAAAATAAATACAAAATAGATATTGGTAAAAGTGGTTAAAAGAGCTGTTACTTCAGGTATCTCGGAAAAATTACAGGAATAATAGAAAACCATCGCCGATGTCAGGTGCGATATGGACTGGAATACTTTTCTTTTCGACAAGTAGTCATCCCAATCAGTTTTGGTATTCTCAACTAAGCGATGAATAACCCGAACAACTATTTTTGCGGTTATCCAATAAACAACTATTGCAACGATCAAAATAGCCAGCAAAGTCAGCAATACAGCACTAAGCTTCGCATAAAGTTCCAGAAAATTTAAATTCAGGAAGGTTTCATTCAGCAGCAAATACAGTGATTTCATTAGATACGAAAGAAATTCAAGTTACATTCATACAATATTGTGGCTGCAAAAATAGAAAAACTTTGTTCTGCGCAAGCATCCCCGATTCGCGGCATGGGTACCTGTCTAATTCCGGATTACTGATTTTGTCCGTAAACCCGGCTATGAATCCGGCTTTTCACCCCGGCAAAATCTGTCGGATCAATCGCTCCGGGATAACTCATTAAAAGAAGTTTAACGCTATTTTTTCCGGCAGAGTATGGGGGCTGAAAATATTCACCTCCTGAAACCACAAAGCCCATTCGCTCATAAAATGCGATACGTTTTCGGGCAATTTCTGAGAACGGTTCTTCAACTTCTAAAATTACCGGGCTTGATTTCTGAGCCAGAAGCTGCTCCAGGATCCGGCTTCCAAACCCCTTACTCCGTTCGGTGTCCCGAATGGCAAAATGCTCGATAAACCGAAATTGATCCAAATCCCAAACTGAAATAAAACCGATAAATCTTTCTTCGTTATACACCTCATTCAGGCAAAATCTGACATCTCCCAGCATTTGGATCCAGTGATTCCATTCTCTTCTTTCATCTGGCGGAAATGCTTCTTCGTATGTTTGTTTCAGGTCAACATTCAGATCTGTTGATTTTGTAACCTGCACCAATTGAATCATAGTTAAATTTGTTTTCAGAATATTTCCGAGTTAAGATAACCAGATTTTCCTATTCATCAAACTTTTGGCGGTTTTGCTTGATAATGCCCTTTATTCTTTTGCCCGTCAAGCGTTTCTCAACAGAGCTTCGGGTTGGTTTGGTCCT
>JAEUSS010000426.1 GCA_016788685.1 Prolixibacteraceae bacterium
TGCTGCTTCATTTGGGCAACCGTTTCGCCATTCTTGGCCAACCGTATTTTTGTCAGTATCTGACGAAATTCCTGCTCAATCGCCGGATCATCAATGATAAAATCCATGTCAATAAATTAGATATTCGATCACAAAAAATTCACTTGCCAAAAGTAAGGAATAAAGCAAGTGTTGTTTCACATTTAAATAATCACTTATTCTGCAGCCGTAGTTTTTATGCACAACCCCCGCAAGCAACAGTTTTTCAAAAATGTAGGCACAAACGGTTCCGCAGGCCACGCCGGCGATTCCCCAAAACTGCATAAACAACAGACTGAGAGTTACATTCACTACCACCTCAAAAAACGAAGCCCACATAATGACCTGATTTTTCCTCAGTCCGATCAGGATGGTTTGAGGAAACAACAAGCGACTCACAATTAACAACAAATAAATATTAAATATGGTGGCACTTTCGGCAAAACTGGTATTAAAAATCCGGGGGAACGCCCAATGCGAAACAAGCATCATGCCTCCGGAAAGCGGGAACAACCACCGCCCCAGCTTCTCAGAATTCGTCCTGATTTGCTCCAGGTTCACTTTCAGGTTCAACTGTCCGGAAAAATCGGACAACATCGACATACTGAACGCGTTGGCCAAGATTAAAACCAGCGGAAACTCGCGGGCACCGAACCGGAATACGGCAAAAGTGGCCTCATCGAAACGGGAGGTAATAATAAACCCGTCAATATATTGTGATGATCCGCTCAGGAGCATGGAAAAAATCAACGGCCAGGCGTTTTTCAAATGTTTCAGGATAAACTCCGGATCAAAAACCGGAATCGAATTCCGGAATAATAAAACCAACAGCCAGATTAACCTAAAAGCAGAACTGACAACCAGTCCGGCAACACAGTACTGAATATCCAAACCCCAAACGGCCGGCAAAACAACCAGAAGAAACATCAGCATAAAAGAAACAGTGCCGTAAATCAGCATTAAACGGCCTTGTTTCCTGACCAGATAAATGTACTCGACCAGGCTGGCAGGCGAAGAAACCAGCAAATAAATCAGCAGGTATTTCAGGAAGGGAATCCCGGAACCATTCAGCAAATATCCGGAGACAGAATTTTCGAACAGCAGGACAAAACCTGCCGTCAGCAGAGAAAAACCTGCCAGAAGACCAAACACATTAAACAAAGCTGAGCTTTTATCCGAAACGGAGAGTTCTCCGACCGATGGCAAAAACGCCTGAATCAATCCGTTTAGCCAGAAAAAGCTCACCGCTCCGGCCAGGAAAAGAAATGTTTCGTATTGCCCGATCTCAGTAGCCGACAATCCGGATCTGGTAAAAACCACCCCGATCAGTACCAGAGTCGAAAAACGGATCAGCTGAAAAATCTGCAGCGCAGAAATGTGGGTAATTTTTAAGTTCACCAGATGAGTTTTGATTCCTTTGTGCAACTCAAAACTACGAAAAAGCCCGACACCACGAAATTGTCACCAAAATCGAAGATCAGCCCCAACGACCTCACCCGAAGCCTCGGCAACTGCCTCCGGCCATTGGCTTCATCCCTTTAAATCCTGAAATTAAACCAGATCACAGGCATCGGCAGGCATCCACTTGCGGTCTTTGCCTTCCCACTTGATGTTGCAGCCAACCGGGTTGGTAACCGGCACAGAAACGGCTTGCCCGGCAAGCAATTCCAAAAGTACGCGCTCCAGATCGTTAACGGTCATTTTCGACACATCGCGCGGCTGGTCGACCGCACGTCCGGTATAAACAAGCTTACGGTCTTCGTCAAACACATAAAAATGCGGGGTTTTCAATGCCCCGTAGGCTGTTGCAATCTCTTGAGTTTCGTCGTGAAGATAAATCCACGGAAACTGATTTTCATTCATCCGAAGAACCATATGATCAAAACTATCCTCTTCATAGGTATTGGGACTGTTTGAATTAATGGCGACGAAACGTACTCCTTGTGATCCAAACCGATTGGCAGTCTGCCGTGTTACCTCATCGCTCCCCAAAACATAAGGACAGTGGTTGCAGGTAAAAAACACGACCAGAATCCGTGCATCCGCGAAGTCGCCCAAATTGTAAAACTTTCCGTTGGTAGCCCTCAGGTTAAAGCCGGGAGCCTTATTTCCGATTTGTAATGTATAAGCCATAACAATTGCTTGTTGATATTTCTGAATATAACAACCTTCTCCCGGAAATGATCACAAAAAAAAGCCGCTTCCAGACTCAACGTGCAGGCAGCGACTTAATTATCAGCGAGAGTAAATTATGCAGGTATACTAATCTTCTTCAGAACAAGCGATTACCCTTTTGTTTTTCAACACATTAACAATTGCATCAACAATATGATCG
>JAEUSS010000439.1 GCA_016788685.1 Prolixibacteraceae bacterium
CGGTAAACGGACTGACGTATTTCTCCGGAGACGGAAATTTAACGCTCTCCGGCAACAAATGGACATTAAAAATTCCTGATACGAAGGCTCTTCCGGAGGGCACTTTTGAAGTTACCGCTAAGGTGGCAAACGCACTTTGTAGTTTATCGGATGTATCCAGCAATGAGCTGGTTGTCAGTTTAACTCCGGTTCCATCCCGGCTGGCCACTAACGATGTCAGCATTACCTTCAGGAATAGCGCGGTTTCGGGGAATGTACTGATTAATGATGCCGGATTCTATGGTTTTAATCCTGCTGCTTCGGTGTTTATGGAGCCGGTAAACGGAACTCTTGCCATGACGACCGACGGGCATTATACTTATACGCCAAAGGTTGATTTTACCGGGGTCGATAACTTTTATTATATCGTTAGTACCGAGGAAAATCCGGCTGGACGTGACACGGTAAACGTGACTGTCCGGGTGGTTCCGGAAGTGCTTTCGCAAATTCCTCCGGTTGCAATTGATGATGAAACCCAAGTGCCTGCCGGTATGACGGTCAGGGGGAATCTGCTTGCCAACGACCTTTCGGTTTCGGGAGAGAAGCTTATTCTGAACCTGAAACCGAAATCAGGACCAAAATCAGGAAGTGTCGTGCTGACTCCGGATGGACGTTTTGCTTACACGCCCGGAGACGGATTTGCCGGTGAGGATTATTTCCTCTATGAAATCTGCGGGGAAGTATCCGGACTTTGCTCACAAGCCCGGGTGACGATCAGGGTTCCCGGCGATCCGGAGTTGCATTTGTTTGCGGCTGACGATGTTTATTTTTCCAGAGGGAAAACCATCCGGGGGAATTTGTTGGCAAACGATATTTATCCCGTTTCAGAAAATCTGGTCGTAAAACGGATTCTGGCGGGAATCGCTTCCAACGGAACGCTATTAATCAATTCTGACGGAACTTTTACATATACACCAACAGCCGGTTTTGCCGGAACTGATCAGTTTGTTTATGAGATAAGCAACCCGACACTGAAGAATAGCAGCTACGGGACCTTGTTTATGCTGGTAAAGGAACCTCCTGCGCTTTATGCTGACTTGTCGGTGGCGAAGACCGGGCCTCGAAGCGTAATTCCCGGAGGGACGGTAAACTACGAGCTGACGGTGACCAACCTTGGGACGGCACCGGCCTCCGGTATTCAGATTATCGACTATTTGCCGGCTGCTATTGAGAATCCTAAATACAGCAGTTCGGAAACCAAAAGTGTAAAGAACTGGGAAGGTTATTACGAATTGGCTGAGCTGGAGACAAACAAGACATTTAGCCTGTTTATCTCCGGAACTGTTGCCCTTAATGCACCCGACACCCTGAAAAATGTGGCCACGGTTTCTGCCTTAAGCTGGGACCCGAATCCGGAGAACAATGTTTCGGTCGTGAAAACCAAAGTCGACCGGAGTGGCCCGGTTGCCCGTATTGCCGGATCGCCTTATTTGGTAGTCGGTAGTTGTAATATTTCGGGCAAGGTTCTGGATGCCAGTAAGTCTGGCGGCGAAGGACTCTCGTACAGTTGGGCGCCATCGGATTGGCTGGACAATGCTGCAGCTGCAAAACCGGTATTCAAACCAGGCACAACGACCCGATATCGTTTAACGGTTACCGATGCAGGCGGACAAAAAGATACAACCTCGGTACTGGTTGTTGTTGCTGATGCCCCCGAAGCAATTACCGATAAAAATGTATTTACAGATGTTCCGGATAAAACGGTGCTGCTGAATGGCAGCAAAAGTACCGGAGCAGGCCTGAGCTATCTGTGGCAAAGTAAAGAAGGTGTTATTCTGAGCGGAGAGACCGCTCCGGCAGCCCAGGTCAGCGGACTGGGAATGTACTATTTGCAGGTGACCGACTCTCTTGGTTGTATGCACCGAGATTCGGTCAGTCTCGGCTTGTACATTCAGGCGATCAGCGATACCGCGCAGACAAAGGTTAATGAAAGTGTGATGATTAACGTTATCAAAAATGATATTCCGGCCAGATCGATCAATGTTTCGAGTGTTTCCGTCATAAGTCCTCCGCTTCATGGTGTCGCAACAGTTGCTGCGGATTCCCTGATTTTATATGAGCCTGAAGAGTATTATGTCGGTCAGGATGAGTTTGTTTACCAGGTCTGCGACTATTTCCGAAACTGTGATCAGGCCAGTGTACTCGTTCTTATTAACGACATTCCGCTCTTTATACCGGAGGCTTTCTCTCCGAATGGTGACGGAATAAATGACACCTTCGAGATCAAAGGACTGGAAAAATATAAAACCGTTGAAATTGAAATCTTCAATCGCTGGGGCAATGCGGTGTATTCTTCCCGGAATTATGGCGGTGGCCTTGGGAAAGACGGTTATTGGAATGGTGTAGCTCAGAGCGGTCTGCGGGTTAGTTCGGGGCCTGTACCTTCAGGAACATATTATTATGTGCTTAAGCTGAACGGGAAACAGAAAATTAACGGGGCAATATATCTGGACAGGTAGCGCCGGAAGATGAGAAATGGTAAAGTTACAGAAGCTGAATAATTACAACAGATTTGAAAAAAAATATACGCATTGATGGTCTTAAGTTTTGGGTTGGCAGGATTAGCCTGTCGGTTATGCTTCTGTTTTCTGCAGGTCAGTCTTTTGCTCAGCAGGATCCGTTGTATACTCAGTACATGGAAAATCTGCTGATTCTGAATCCGGCCTATGCCGGGTCGAAAGATGTGATGAGCCTGGCGGTGATTACCCGCGATCAGTGGGTTTCGATGCCAGGTGCACCAAAAACCCGGGCTTTTGCAATTCATTCGCCGGTTAAAGATGCCGATGTCGGCCTGGGACTTTCAGTTTTGAGCGATCAGGTTGGTCCGGTGAAGCAGTTGGGCGTTTACGCCGACTATTCTTATACCTTGAAATTCAGGAACAGGAAAGAGTTGGCATTCGGGCTAAAGGGAGGTGTCAACTTTTACGAGGCCGGCCTTTCTGATCTGGCCACGAATGATCCGAACGATCCGGTTTTTGCCAATGACATCAACCGTAGTTTTCTGCCAAACATCGGAGTTGGTGCATTTTTTCATGCCCGGAATTATTACCTGGGGCTGTCGGCTCCGAAGCTGATTGAAAATACCATTAATGACAACGGGGTTTCTGTTCAGAATATCAGCAGGGAGCAGGTGCACTTTTTATTTATGGCAGGTTATGTACTCAATTTATCCGGAATAATTAAACTGAAGCCATCCGTTTTGGCCAGATATGTAAAAAACTCACCAGTATCAGCCGATCTGAATGCTACTTTAGTGTTTGACGACCGGCTTTGGCTGGGGGCGATGTGTCGGTTGGGCGATTCGTTTGGCGGACTATTCCAGGTGCAGCTCACCAGACAGCTTAAAATCGGATATTCGTATGATCTTCCGGTCAGTCGGCTTGGTGCTTTCAATAACGGGACACATGAGTTTATGCTTAATTTTGATTTTGACTTCGGGAGTAAAAAGGCAAGGCCCAAACGGTATTTTTAAGCCTCCGATTATTCCTGTCGTCGGGTTTGTTGATGTTCTTTCCTGAAATCCATCGGGCTTTTCCCGGTTTTGTCTTTAAAAATTCTGGAAAAATAGAAATAAGACTCAAAGCCGAGGTCGATGGCGATTTCCTTAAAGCTTTTATTGGTCGAAATCAGCAGATCTTTCGCTTTCTGAATCCGGAGCGATAAATGGTATTGTGTGGGCGATATACCTGTGTAGCGCCTGAACATTTGCCTGAAATACGAATACCCGACATGCAGTTCTGCTGCCAGCTCTTCCATGTTTATGCTTGCGTTCAGGTTTTCCCTGAAGTAGAGGCAGGCTTTCCGGATGGTGCGCTCAATAGTCTTTCCGGCAAATTCCTGATTTCGTACAACCGAAAGAATTTTACTTAAAATTAGTATCGTATTGGCTGAAGCAACCTGCTGGTGGCCTGTTTTTTCATCTTTTACCTGTTGGATAGTTTCAAAGAACAGGTTCAGCAAACTCTCCTGAAAGCCTACATACAGAACCGGTTTCCCGGCCTGGAAAAAACCTTCGTTAAACAGGTTCTGGCAAAAATCACCGTTAAATCCGATGTAATGTTCGTTCCATCCGGTGTTGGGGTCGGGTTTGTAACGGTGCCATATTCCCGGGCGGATAATAATCATCGAACCGGGGACTACCTGAAACTGGCTGGTGCTGGTTTCCAGTACACCGGAACCTTCGGTAATGTAATTGATCTGGTATTCCTGAAGGATCCGCCCTTTTTCCCAGGTAAAATAATAGCCGCTCGGGTGTATCCGCGGGGGATAGACATCCGCGGGCGGGATCTGTGCATATCCGGCTACCGTCAGGTATAGTCCCCATTCTTTATCCAGCGGTCCGGCATTGGTGTACTTTACAAATGATTCGTTCGGCATGGTGTCATTTTGTGCAAATCAAGAATCATTTCGCACATTGGTTCACATTAAATACGAAGTAACTTTACATTTACAAAAATAGGAAATAAAGTCATATAAGATAAAACTTAACTAAACTAAACGATTCATGAAAAACAAATCGTTCCTGGCATTCGATATTGGTGCCACCAGCGGGCGTTCCATATTGGGAACGCTTGACAACGGAAGGCTTCAGATGAAGGAGCTGACCCGGTTTCCCAATCAGATGCTCCAGATCGGGAATCATTTTCACTGGAACATTTATTCCCTGTTCGATCATTTCAAAGCGGCGCTGGTCGCAGTAAAAAAGGAAGGTGTCGAAATAGCATCACTCGGGATTGACACCTGGGGGGTTGATTTTGCATTGATTGCCAAAGACGGCACGATCCTGGGAGCTCCTTATGCCTATCGCGATCCGCATACCGACGGAATGCCCGAAAAGTATTTCAGTATCGTTTCCCGCGAAAAAGTATACGGGCTCACCGGAATCCAGGTAATGAATTTCAATAGTCTGTATCAGTTGTTCGCGTTAAAACAAGCCGGAAGTTCGCTGTTGGAAGCGGCATCTGAAATATTGTTTATGCCTGATGCCCTGGCTTATTTGCTCACCGGAAATAAAGTGGTGGAATATACCATTGCTTCCACTTCGCAGATACTGAATCCGAAGACCAAACAGTTTGAAGCGCAGTTGCTCGAAGCCGCCGGCGTTTCACCTTCTATATTAGGCGATATTGTGATGCCCGGACATGTGGTTGGCACGCTCACCGATGCATTAGCCGAAGAAAGTGAATTGGGAAAAGTTCCCGTTGTTGCTGTTGCCGGTCACGATACGGCTTCGGCAGTTGCAGCAGTGCCGGCAGAGAACGAACGTTTTGCTTACCTGAGCTCCGGAACCTGGTCGCTCATGGGGATTGAAGTGAAGGACGCGATTATTAACGATGAAACATACGCGCTTAACTTTACGAACGAAGGCGGCATTGAGGGAACAACCCGTTTCCTGAAAAACATCACCGGCATGTGGCTGCTTGAGCAATGCCTGAAAGAATGGAAAAAAGAAGGAATTAGCTACGCCTACGAAAAACTGGTAAAAATGGCCGAATCAGCTCCGGCGTTTCAGACCTTGATTGATCCTGACCACGCATCGTTTGCCAATCCGGGGAGCATGACCAAGGCGATAACCGAATATTGTCTGGCAACAGGGCAGACAGCCCCTGCAACTCATGCCGAATATGTGCGTTGCATCTTCGAAAGTTTATCGCTTAAATATAAATATGTGCTGGGTAAGTTCATCAAACTGGCTCCTTTTGGCATCGAGAAACTTCATGTCATTGGGGGTGGATCCAAAAATCCGTTGCTCAACCAATGGACAGCCAATGCCATCGGAATGCCGGTAATCGCCGGGCCGTCCGAAGCTACTGCCATTGGTAATATTATGATTCAGGCCAAAGCTGCCGGATGTGTTGGTTCCCTGACCGAGATGCGCCAAATCATCCGCGACTCTGTTCAGTTGGAAGAATTTCTGCCTGACAACCAGGGCGATTGGGAAAAGGCCTATGCCAGATTTCTGAAAATCACCAATTGAAATATTACAATTAATTACTAATAAACTAATTGACAGCAATTATGAAAGACCTACAAATCAATCAGGCATTTGAATATGCAAAAGCACGTTACGCCGATTTCGGTATCGATGTTGAAAAAGCTCTCGTGCAATTAGATAAACTCCCGATCTCGCTGCATTGCTGGCAGGCCGATGATGTGAGTGGTTTCGAAAGTGGCGACGGCGAACTCACCGGAGGAATTCAGGCAACCGGAAATTATCCCGGAAAGGCCCGCTCTATCTCCGAACTCCGTGCTGATATTGATAAAGCAATGTCGTTAATCCCGGGAGAACACCGTGTTAACATCCATGCCTTTTACGGCGATTTTAAAGGCGAAAAGGTTGACCGGAACCAGATTGAACCCAAACATTTTCAGAGCTGGATCGATTGGGCTAAAGAAAAAAATTACAAGCTCGACTTCAACTGTACTTGTTTCTCGCACGAAAAATCTGGCGACGGATTCACCTTGTCGCACCGCGATCCGGCTATCCGCGAATTCTGGATCGACCACGTTATCCGTTGCCGCAAAATCGCCGAAGAAATGGGACGTCAGTTGGGCTCAAAATGTATGCACAACATCTGGATCCCGGACGGATCAAAAGATCTGACCGTAGATCGCCTGCAATATCGCCGGAACCTGAAAGATTCGCTGGACAAAATCTTCGAATATAAAACCAACGACGAATACATGAAAGACTGTATCGAAAGTAAATTATTCGGGATCGGTGCCGAGAGTTATACCGTTGGTTCTCATGAATTTTACATGGGTTATGGCGTCCGGAATAACGTAGTGGTAACGCTCGATTCAGGCCACTTCCATCCAACCGAAGTCATCTCCGATAAAATTTCTTCTTTATTGCTTTTCTTACCTGAAGTGATGTTGCATGTCAGCCGCGGTGTACGTTGGGACAGCGATCATGTGGTTATCCTGGGCGATGAACTTCAGGCTATTGCACAGGAAATCGTGCGTGCCAATGCCGTTGATAAAGTACACATCGGCCTGGATTATTTCGACGCTTCGATCAACCGGATCGGCGCTTATGTCGTGGGTGTCCGTGCAACCCAGAAAGCGCTTTTGCAGGCATTGCTCGAACCAATTGCACAACTGCGCGAATTTGAAGCCAAGGGTCAGAACTTCGAACGTCTGGCGCTTCTCGAAGAAGCCAAGTCGCTGCCTTGGGCCGCTGTATTCGACTACTACTGCATGAAAAAAGGTGTGATTGCCGGCGAAGCCTACATTGCCGACATTCAGCAATACGAAAAAGATATAACCAGCAAACGCTAAAACCAGGTTTGGAGGGCGGAGGCCGAAGCGTGAAGTTTTGCATGAATCACTTCGGTCTCCCGCCTCTCCGGGCTGTTTCTACTTTAAACTTAACTCATAACTAAACACATGAACACAATAATCGGATTATTAATTATTGCTGTCGGAAGTTTTGGACAATCGAGTTCTTATGTGCCGATCAACAAGGTGAAATCCTGGGCATGGGAGAGCTTCTGGCTGGTGCAGGGCATTTTTGCCTGGCTGGTGTTCCCCTATCTGGGCGCGCTGCTGGCTGTTCCTGAAGGTCATTCGCTGACCGAAGTCCTTTCTTCAGGTAACGGGGCTGCCTTGTCGGCCATTTTCTACGGAGCGCTTTGGGGCGTCGGCGGTTTAACTTTCGGTTTAAGCATGCGTTACCTGGGGGTCGCTCTCGGACAGTCAATCGCCCTCGGAACCTGTTCGGCTTTCGGAACAATCATTCCGGCTATCATGAAGGGAAAAGATCTGTTCACCGGCGAAGGCCTGGTTTTGCTCATCGGGGTCAGCATTGCCATTGCCGGGATTGCCGTAATCGGTTACGCCGGAAGTTTGCGTGCACAAAACATGACTGAAGAACAAAAGAAGGCTGCCGTCAAAGATTTTGCTTTGGGCAAAGGTTTGCTCGTTGCTTTGCTGGCCGGCGTGATGAGCGCCTGTTTCAGCCTCGGAATCGAAGCTGCCGAACCCATTAAAGTGGCTGCCATTGCCATGGGAACCGAAGCCCTTTACGCCGGATTACCCGCCATCCTGATGATTACGCTGGGTGGTTTTATCACCAATGCAGTTTATTGTTTGTTCCAGAATTTCAAGAATAAGACAGTGGCTGATTATTTTGGTGTTCCGGGCAAGGTGCTCATTAATAATTTGCTGTTCTGTGCACTGGCCGGTATTCTTTGGTATTCTCAATTCTTCGGGCTTGCACTGGGCAAAAGCTTCCTGACTGAAGGCAGTGTCATGATGGCTTTCTCGTGGAGCATCCTGATGTCGCTGAACGTCACTTTCAGCAACGTCTGGGGGATTATCCTGAAAGAATGGAAAGGTGCCGGATCAAAAACCATTACCGTGCTGGTAATCGGAATGCTCATCCTCATTGCTTCCCTGCTAATTCCCGGACTGATGTCGTAAGTCCGTGCACTTCGGGATTCGGTGAAGTGCGATTTACCCGGATCCCGAAGTTTTTGCGTTAATTTTTAGGCTCGAACTTTAAATTTAACCTCATGCAACGACTTGCTTTTAAGATGTACCTCAACGACGGCCGGAAAGAAGAATACCGGAAAAGGCACCATGCCTTGTGGCCCGAGTTGCACCTGATGCTCAAAGAGTCCGGAGTAAGCGAATATTCTATTTTCCTCGATGAAGAAACCAACATCCTGTTTGCTTTTCAGAAAGTGAGCGGCGAGGGCGGTTCGCAGAATCTGGGGAATACTGAAATCGTTCAGAAATGGTGGGCGTTTATGGCCGATGTCATGAAAACCAACCCTGATAATTCTCCGGTTTCAATCCCCCTGGAAGAAGTATTTTATATGGAGTAACTAATCTAAACCAATTAAACGATTATGAAACCAATTATTAAATGGACCTGTCTGTTCCTCATTTGTTTGATCGCGGCCCATACCAGTGCCTTTGCGGCAGCCAAAACGGTGGTTAACGAACTCGTTTGCGAATACCACACCAACCCTCTGGGCATCGACGTGCAGAAACCCCGGCTAAGCTGGCAAATCTCTTCTCCGGAAGCAAACCTGCTCCAGTCGGCTTACGAAATTAAAGTAACCGACCAGCCTGTTAAAGGCAAAGTGATCTGGACTTCAGGAAAAGTAAACTCCGATCAGTCGGTGAATGTTGTTTACGAAGGGCCGGCATTAAGATCGATGCAGCGCGTTTACTGGCAGGTCCGCATTTGGGACAACAAAGGCAAAGTTACCGCCTGGAGCGCTCCGGCATTCTGGGAAATGGGTATCCTCGAACCCGAATCGTGGAAAGCTTCGTGGATTACCCTCGGATCTGAACCTGATGTAAAAGGCTCCAA
>JAEUSS010000496.1 GCA_016788685.1 Prolixibacteraceae bacterium
GGTTGAAGCACATGGCAATGTTGCGCTGGTAGGCATCCGGAGCTACATGCACTTTAAAATTGGCTTCTATCTTTTCGCCGATCGCACCCACCGGATTGGTTATTCCGGATTCGCCATCGACAGTATAAAATTCAGGATTCAGGTGATAAATGGACATATCCTCTCCTAAGTTTATCTGCCGGGCCTGCTCCATCATCTGTTCAACGTCGGAATCGGACACGTAACGGTCGCGCCCCAGAATCCTTTGCTGACGTGAGGTGAGCGTGGTTAACTGTTGTCCTGAAATGTTAACATATACGTTTTCAATGTCGCGCCCGCAGTTCTTTTCGGCCTGCCCGATGGCATCACTGATTGCTGCAAATGCTTCTTCAACATTTAGCACCACACCTCGTTTAACGCCACGCGATGCACTATGTCCAAGCCCAATGATCTCGATTTTTCCCTCTTCGTTTTTTACTCCGGCAAGGGCCACAATCTTGGTAGATCCGATGTCAACTGCTGCAAATAAATTCTCGTTCTTGTCCATAATCTACTTTTTTGTACAAACTACCTGGTTCCGATATTTCACACTGATGGTTTTATACTTGTTCCAACCCAGGTTTTTGAAGCCTTGTTGGTATACTGCTTTTAAATTTCTCAATTTCAAAGTATAATCTTCCGGGGTCCCAAATTCAATCAGGTAATCGCCCACCTGCGGAACGACAAGCAATTCGCCGTTTTCCTGAACAAAAACCTGTTCGATCTGTGCCCTCCAGAATTGATCCTTATTTACAAAATCAGCCATTTTTAAGAGGCTTTTTGTTATTGTTTCATCCGTACTGGTTCCGGCTGAAATCATGATTCGCTCCACATATTTGGGCGATACCGGGATTTTCACACCATCCTTATCCATGTAATAATCTTCCGCTCCGTTTTTGATCCGGATTACCGGAGTCCGCTGATCAACATTTATAACGAGTTTCCCGCGGAAAGAAAAGCCTTTGGCATCAACCTTCCTGAAGATTTCAACATTATCCAGGGTGGTGAATGTGCTCAACCTGGCTTCCAGCTTATTGATATCGATGGCCAAAAGCCGGTGACCAATAATCGGTTCTCCGGACTTCTCAATCATCCCTGCAATTTCCACTTCATCCAGAAACCGGGGCGAATTAGGATTAATATTTACCACAATCTCCTGGCATCTCACAGCTTCTCTCTGAGTCCAGGCAAAAAAAACCGTAAATCCGATTACCCCTGCCAGGCACAACCACCCTAATATGATAAATATCTTTTTAATCATTTTTCCACTTCAATAACTGCTCTTTCACCGGCTCAACAAGAGTATCGATATCTCCGGCACCCATCATGATCACCACTCCCGGCTTAAACGATCCGGCCAGCTTTTTCAGTTCACTCTTCGTGCACCGAACCTTATTCTTGTTTTTAATCTGATTAAATATCAAATCCGAGCTTACACCTTCCATCGGAAGTTCGCGCGCCGGATAAATATCGAGCAACACAACCTCATCAAGCAAATCCAGACTGCCAGCAAAGCCTTCAGCAAAATCTTTCGTCCGGCTGTAAAGGTGCGGCTGAAAAACACCGGTCAGTGTCTTACCCCGATAAATATCACGAACCGACTGAATAGTCGCCCGCAACTCTTCCGGATGGTGCGCGTAATCATCAATCAGCACAAAATTCTCATTATTCAAATGAATATCAAACCGCCTTTTCACTCCCGAATAAGTAGCCAATGCCCGGCGGATATCGTCATCCGAAGCTCCGGCCAGCAATGCCAAGGCAGAAGCTGCAACCGCGTTTTCCACATTCAGTAATCCGGGATAATTCAATACCAGTTTCGCGATCCGGCGTTCGGGTGTTATCAGGTCGAACTGATAAAATCCATCTTTCAGTTCAATATTTTCAGCGCAAAAATCTGCGGTTTCCTTAATCGAATATGAATAGACTCTGTGGCTACTCACTTGATCAGTTTCCAGCGAAAGACCCTTTTTCAGCACCAATGCCCCGCCCTCTCTGATCTGGCGGGCAAACAGCCTGAAACTTTCGATTACCTTCTCGTGCGAACCGTAAATATCCAAATGGTCGGCATCCATTGAAGTGATTACGGCCAGTTCCGGCTTCAGATGCAGGAAAGACCGATCGAATTCATCAGCCTCGGCCACAATCCATTCGCTTCCGGTGGAATCGAGCAACAGATTGGAATGATAGTTTTTCGATATTCCGCCCATAAAAGCTGCACAGCCAAGAGACGACGATTTCAGGATATGAGCGGTCATGGTCGATACTGAAGTTTTCCCGTGAGTTCCGGCAACGGCAATTGCCCGGCGGCTGTTGCAGATGATACCCAGCACCTCGGCACGTTTATGAATGCTGAAGCCGCGGTTGATCAGCACGTTCAACTCCTGATGAGTTGCCGGAACCGCAGGAGTATAAACAATCAGCGAGTCGGAAACATCAAGATTCGCCGGCAACAGAGCCGGATCGTCCTGGTAATGCACCGCAATTCCTTCACCTTCAAGCTCAGCTGTAAGAGCCGTTGAAGTACGGTCGTAACCAGAAACAGCAATGCCCTGACTCGCGAAATAACGTGCCAGAGCGCTCATCCCAAGTCCTCCGATGCCGAGGAAATACACTTGTTTTATGTCAGAAAATTTCAGCATTTTATTTTTTTAATACCTCCAGAATAACGTCAACAATCTCCTTGGCCGCATTGGGTAGGCCAAGCTTTTTTATATTTTCGGAAAAACTTTTTAACTGCGGTTTATCATTCAGCAATTTAAAAGTCTCTTTTAACAATTCGGTCTTCGAATCGGCATCTTTTATCAACAAAGCTGCCTGATTATCAACCAAAGCCATCGCATTTTTGGTCTGATGATCTTCGGCCACATTGGGCGACGGAACCAATACCGATGGTTTTCCCAACAGACAGAGTTCCGAAATCGTTCCGGCACCAGCCCGCGAAATAACCACATCGGCCACCGCATAAGCCAGGTCCATGCGCGAAACAAATTCCACCGGCCGCAGATTTGCCGGAGTTTCCTTACCCAACCTCTCCTGCATCTCCTGATAATAGTAGCTTCCCGTTTGCCAGATCACCTGAACATCTGTATGGCGGATCAGCTCCAGGTTAGCCATCACACTTTCGTTCAGTGTCCGGGCCCCCAAACTTCCTCCGATGATAAGCACAACGGGTTGTCCGGCATCCAGCTTAAAATAAGCCAACGCTTCGTCCTTATTCACTTCCGCACCGATCAGGTTTTTGCGGACCGGATTCCCTGTCAACACAATTTTTTCAGCCGGAAAATAACGTTCCATCTTCGGATAAGCAACACAAATTTTCTTCACTTTTGCAGCCAACAGCTTGTTGGTTACGCCAGCATACGAGTTCTGTTCCTGAAGCACCGCCGGAACGCCTTTGCGTACCGCAGCCTTCAGCACCGGACCACTGGCAAATCCACCCACACCGACAGCCACATCAGGTTTAAAATCAGCAATAACCTTATTGGCCAGACGCATGCTCTGGAACAACTTCCAGAAAAAAGTAAACATCTGAAACGAAAGTTTGCGCGGGAATCCCATCACCGGAAGGCCGACAATACGGTATCCTGCCGCAGGAACCCGCTCCATTTCCATCTTTCCGAGAGCACCGACAAACAAAATATCGGCTTCGGGCAGCCGATCCTTCAACTCGTTGGCAATAGAAACGGCCGGGAAAATATGCCCCCCGGTTCCTCCTCCACTTACTATGACTTTCAATTTCTTCATTTTACAATGCCTGATCTTCGTTTGGTGTATCAACGACAACCAATTGCTCGGCTGCAACTTTATTTTTCTGATTATTGGCACTCACGGCCAATATGATTCCAAATGACGCGGCAGTAAACAACATCGACGAACCTCCCATACTCACCCAAGGCAGTGGTTGCCCGGTTACAGGTGCCGCCCCAACCGATACGGCCATATTTATAAATGCCTGAAACACCATCAGCACAACCAGACCGGCCACCATAAAAGCCGGAAAAGTCCGGTCGCACCGACGCACGATGATGATCCCGCGGAACAGTAAAATCAGGTAGAGCAGCGTCAGGAAAGCACCACCCACAAAACCATATTCTTCGATAAAAATGGCGTAAATAAAATCGTTATATCCGGCTTCCATGTAATTACTTACTTCGCTGTTCCCCGG
>JAEUSS010000513.1 GCA_016788685.1 Prolixibacteraceae bacterium
TTTGATATATTAAAAAAATGAGGTTGCGTTTCGAGATGCTAACTGGGCAGGCCCCTTTGGGCCCGCCCGCTATGCGTTGATCATCACTTTTTCACTAATTTTCTTTTATAACTCACTGGTTTTCAGGCAATAAAAGCCAGCCTGCTGTAGCGTGCACAGCAGTTCGGGTGGTTTGCAAGCGCACTTGCAAACCGGCTCATGAATGTGGATCAGTAGAAAAAAGACCTCCGATTAGAAGTCCACGATTAAAAAGCGGGATGTTTCCCAAACCGGGTATATGCCCGGGTATATTTTAAGCGGCTCAGTCGTCAACGTTTTAACTACATCCGCCGGAATTTCATATAACTCGAACACCTGAAACAACATCCACCCGAAATGGCGCCTCATAAGGCGTTTGTCCATGGTGGACTTCCAAAAAGCGCAGCGGATTTTATTTTGCTCCGTCTGGCTTAACCACGTTGTAACAACCGGGCATTTTCCTGTGTAAGGATTGCCATAAGCCATTACCCGACATACTCCTACTCCCTGGCAATCCATACCCGGCGAACCCAGTATTATTTCAGATTTTACTCGTTTCAGTGTTTGACCAGTGGCAGGCGCAGGTACTGTGACACTGCGTTCGCTTCTTGTGCGTAGCATTGATTCCATTCAAATTTTTGTTCATAGTGAGTGTGGAAGATTTAAATCGTTCCACAGAAATTGTGACCGAATTGTCTGGCGTCGGCACCTTTATTACAGTGCCCGTCGTTGGTGAGAGCCACCAACTCAACTATCGTTTATACGCCTGCAATGTCTATGATAATCACGTCGTCACTTTTTTGAACAAACTGAAATATGGTTGAATTGGCGGATTGAGGGGTTGTACCGATGGCTGTTAGACTTTTCATTTCGACTTCGTCTTTGATTATTGATTACGAAGTCAAAGGTGCCGCAGCCGGCCGGGAGTCATCTGGACAGTAAAGCGTCGTTTTTCACATACGCTTTTTCTGACCTTTTCTACATCAATCTAACTTATATAATTGACTATCAAATAGTTAAATCAAATAAATTCTTATCAAAACCTCATTTTTTTCACATGTACCTGTAGAAAAAAATAGCCCAAAAACTGCTGAATCGCAATTTCTGGGCATGGATTTTTCCAACAAGAGATTCCTTAACAATGGATTTGCCGGAAGGTCAGTACGGATTAAAACAGACAGGAGGGGATTAAGGAGGGTAAACTCAGGCTGCAGGATTAGGGGGCAGCCTCAGGGAATTAAATGATTGACAGCGTCAACGGCTGCCTGACGAGCCTTTTGCAGATGGCCCCGGCAATGCCTGTAAGACCATTTCCCAAAGATGTTCGTAGGGAATAATTTCAATCTCGTGGGTTTGATATGCCACATCGAGCGGCAATTTGTGGAGTTGGTCGATGAACTTCTGCGATTTCCGGATCACGGCTTCCCGATGGAAGGAGGCCGCCGGAATCTGCAGCAAAGCCTTGATGAAGCAATGGCTTCTGAACGTTTCATTCTGTTTGAGATATCGTCCGCAATATTTTTCCACGGCTTCTATACGGTCGACGGTCTGGTGGTAATTCTGTTCTGAAATTGCAAACAGCGTTTGAATGATCAGTACCGGAATATTCATGCCCTGCTTGTCTTTCGAATAGGTAGGGATGTCGTTCAGGAATTTTTTCACCTTGAATTTGGCAACATACCCTTCCGGAAGTGTGATTTTTCCGATAGCAACCAGGTAAAACGCATAGGCCTCGTAAATCTTCCACATTTCAGTGATCTGCGTCGGCAAGGCGTTGTTACTTCGGATTTTTGCCTGTACATTTTCACATACATCAAACGCCGCCTCGTAGTGCTGGGTATAAGTGGCCAAGAGGAAAAACAATTCCTGCAACTTGTACCAGTTAAACGATCCTTCTTCAAATACCGTTTGATACTGCTGAATGATGGCCTCCCCTTTTTCGAACTCCTGCAATTGAATGTAACACACAATCAATTGATAGTAAAAGGCTTGTAAAGGAAGGTTGCTTTCGAAAGACTTGCCTTTGAAGAAAGTAATCGCCTCTTCGCACACCTGGGCAGTGGCCGCATAGTCATTGCGGCTGCTGTGAATCATCACCTGAATCATGCGGCCGCAGAGGTGCAGGCGGAACGAATCGCTGCGCTCCATAAATTGTTGCACCGATTCAAAATACTCCCGCGCTTTATCCGATATGCTGGTTTTGGACGATTTGCTGTTGACAAAATAACTCACCAGGTGGGTGTAGTTATCCTCCGCTTCGTTCTCCATCATCC
>JAEUSS010000537.1 GCA_016788685.1 Prolixibacteraceae bacterium
CAAAATCATGACATTACGGTTTGATATCATCTTAACCTTACGGTTAGGTTCTTTTTTAAGAGTGGAAGAAATCGGATGTTTGCAAATTGCCCGGTGATCGTAATAGCATTTATACCCTAAGCGCCATGCCCTTATGCTTAGGTCCACGTCTTCAGAGTTGTAAGGATTAAAAATTTCATCGAACCCACCAACCTCCAATAGCTTTTTTCTGTCGACCAATGCGTTGGCACCAAGTAGAAACAAACTTAAATGCGAAGACTGACCTTTGATCAGGTAATTGGTGCCCGGTCTTATCCGGCCAAATGCTGAGGTCGGGTACTTGGCTCCGTCCTGGATAATTTTTGAATCCGGAGAGGTTATTTGCCCCATAACCCCAAAAGTGCCGGGGGAATCAAAATAGGGGAGCAAGTGTTCGAAGTAGCAATCGGTAAGGATAACATCCGAATTCAAGATTAAAACCAGATCTTTATTTGCCCTGAAAATGCCACAATTGGTGTTTCCTGAAAATCCTCTATTTACTTTGTTTTCAATGAGAATGATATCCGGATAGTTGCTTTTGAGAAAGTCAACCGATTGGTCTTTGGATGCATCATCGGTAATAATGATTTCAAAATCAGTTATTCCTGAAGTTTTTAATGCGTTGTAAACATGTGGGATATTTGATTCTAATAAGTCTTTTCCGTTGTAGTTAGGGATAACGATAGAGATACTTCTCTTCAATAAATTCATCTTTTTATTCTGGTTGCACGCAAAGTGATTGAAAAAGCACCTGTGGTCCGATGCCGTTTATTTTATGAGGGTGCAAAAGTAATAAAAACAATGAAATGTATAACAATCAGGAGTGATCAGGAGTTGGCGAGATTGTACTGATTGCGTAAGAAAGGATATCTTAATGATCTTGAATCCGAATCAACAAAGTGATTGTCAGCTCTTCAGGCTTTGATCCGGAGCCGGCCTTCGGGTAAGGTTTGGCATCAACAATCTGAATGGTATACCCGTCGGGCTGCTGCTGTTGATCGCGGATTACCGAATGGATTTCGAAGGTGGACCGGCGTCCGTCCGTAAACCATTCGCCTTTTATGGTGACTTCCCCCTGCCAGATACACATTAATCCTTCGGGACAACGCGAGTCATTGATTTCGGTAAGCCTGATGGAGTGATGCCCGTCAGCCGAGGTGTAAGGCTGGTTGAGGCGGACATTGATCTCCTTGCCAACGGTAAATGTGGGTTCAAGAACGGTTTCTTCGCAGCTCATTCCGGCGAAAAGGAAAAGAAACAACAGGCAGCTGATGGCGGATATCCGTTTCATTTTTCAATTGCAGTTTGTCTGATTAAGACGTGGAAAATCATGTTTTAGTTGCGTTAAGCAACAGATAAAGAGCGAAAGTGCGTTGCCGCTTTGAGACTTTGTTGCTTACTTTGCACCGGAATTCAATCATCGAAAATAAAAGAACTGTGAAAATCGGAACTATTGATCTGGGAGAGATGCCGCTGTTTCTGGCGCCAATGGAAGATGTAACGTACAAATCGTTTCGGTACATGTGCAAAAAATATGGCGCCGATGTGATGTACACCGAGTTTGTTTCGTCGGAAGCGCTGATCCGCGACATTCAGAAAACCAAACAGAAAATGACTTTGTACGATTTTGATCGCCCGGTGGCTATCCAGATTTACGGACACGACATCAATTCGATGGTGGAGGCGGCCAAGGTTGCCGAAGAATGTCAGCCCGATTTTATCGACATCAATTACGGTTGTCCGATGAAAAAGATCATCCGGCACGGTGCCGGCGCCGGCATGTTGCTCGATCCGGAGAAAATGCAGCGGATGACCGAAGCCATTGTAAAAGCGGTTCAGTTGCCCGTGACAGCTAAAACCCGTCTGGGCTGGGACGAAAACAGCAAAATTATTGTCGACGTGGCCGAACGCCTGCAGGACGCCGGAGTTGCCGCACTGGCCATTCACGGGCGCACCCGTAGCATGCTTTATACCGGCGAGGCCGACTGGTCGCTGATTGCGGAGGTAAAGAATAATCCCCGCATGACGATTCCGGTTATCGGGAATGGCGATATCAATGGTCCGGAGAAGGCCAAAGCTTTCCTGGACCAGAGCGGGGTTGACGGACTGATGATTGGCCGCGGATCGATTGGGCGCCCCTGGATTTTTTCGGAAGTGAAACATTACCTGAAAACGGGCGAATTGCTGCCTCCGCCAACCGTTGCCGATGTGGTTCAGAACGTGCGCGATCAGCTCAACATGTCGATTGAATGGAAAGACAATGTGCGCAGCGGAATCCTGATGATGCGCCGCCATTTTGCCAAATATTTCCCGACTCTGCCCAACTTCAGGGAGCACCGCATTCGCTTGCTTCAGGCAGAAACACTCGAAGCGGTTCAGGAGGCTTTAATCCTGATTGAAGAACTTTACGGCGACATCCGGGTTGATTATACGAATGTTGGGTTGAATTAAAATGAAAACGGAGAACGAAAGAGGGAGTAAATGACACAATTGATCCTGCAGCCTGTAACTCGAATCTCGAAGCATGAAAAAATTTCGCACCATACAAATCGGGGCTAATCTGTACAGCCTTTTTTCCGATGAGTTCAAATCAGCCGGGTACCGCAAGCATTATTCGGATGCGTCATTCGGGGAGAAGCTGAAAAGGTATTCGAAAGAGGCCGGGATGAAGGTCGTCTATCCGGCTTTGTTGTTGCACTACCTGATGAAATCAAACGAAGTTCCGCTCAAAGCCAAGTTGATTTTATCGGCCGCTCTGGGTTATTTTATTTTGCCCGTTGATTTTATTCCTGACTTTGCACCCTTGCTCGGATTTACCGACGATCTGGGCGTTCTGTTGCTGATTCTCCGCCAGATGGCTGCACACGTCACTCCCGAAATCAGGAGGCAAGCCCGCGAGCACGTAAGGAAGTGGTTTGGCGAAACCGACAGCACCAGTTTGGATTTGCTCGACAAAGAGTATTTGCTAAAGTAAATCACTTACTTTTGTGGCTTAATTTAAAATTACCAGATGGAACTGCTTTCTTCACTGCACCTCAATGCCTTCGAATGGAGCATCATCATGGCCTGCGGGATGCTTATCGGCATGTCGAAAGTTGGGGTTCCCGGCGTTTCGATGATTGTAGTTCCGGCATTGGCTTTTATTTTCGGTGCCAGGCAATCCACCGGGGTATTGCTTCCCATCCTGATGATGGCCGATATTTTCGGGGTGGCTTATTACCGCCGTCATGCCAACTGGAATCATCTGGTAAAAGTACTGCCCTGGGCTGTAGCCGGACTGTTGTTAGCCTTGTGGATCGGTAAGATTGTCAACGACGAGCAGTTTAAAGACCTGATTGCTGTTTTGGTTTTTCTGAGCATTGGGCTGATGTTGTGGCAGGATAAGCGGAAAGGAACTCACTTTTTCCCCGATAAATGGTGGTTTGCGGCAGCAATGGGTATCCTGGGCGGGTTTGCCACCATGATCGGAAATGTGGCCGGTCCTGTTTTTGCTATTTACCTGTTGGCCATGCATCTTCCGAAGAACAGTTTCATCGGCACTGGAGCCTGGTTTTTCATGATCATCAATTTTACCAAATTTCCGCTGCAATTGTTTGTTTGGGAGAACATCAATACCGAAACTCTGCTTATTGATCTGATCACTTTACCCGCCATTGCCCTGGGCGCATTTCTGGGCTACCGAATCGTAAAAATCATTCCTGAACATACTTTCCGTACATTCGTTATTATCATTACTGCAATTTCTGCATTCTTATTATTAATCTGATATGGAACAGTTAGCTTCTTTCTTCTCCGGAAAAACGGTCAGTAACGTGTTGGACATTGGCACCGGAAGCGGTGATTTTATCAAACTGATTAGTTCGGTTTTTTCTGATAATGTACATATTACCGGAATTGATCCGAGTGAGGAAGCGCTGACAGAAGCTCGTCGTGGCAACGATTCGTCACAGGTTGAGTTTATCCGCATGGAAGGCGAAAAACTGGAATTTCCGGACCGGAGTTTTGATGTGGTTTGTTTATCGAACGCCATGCACCATCTGACCAATCCGGAGAAAACCTTTTCAGAAATGAAACGCGTGGTGAAGGCCGGAGGCTGGCTGCTTATCGCCGAAATTGTGTCCGACGGACTGAATGAAGCTCAGGAGAACCAGAAAATGCTGCATCATTTCAAAAGTTTTGTCGACCGGAAATCCGGAATTACTCACCGCGAAACCTGGACGGAGGGCGAAGTTCTTGAAATCATTAAAACGAACGGAATGCAACCGGTCCTTACCTTTCCGTATAACCGGATGGCCGAACCGGTAACTGATCCGGAAAAATTGGAGGGATGGATTAGTAACTTTGCCGGGAACCTGAGACAACTGGAAGGGGAGCCCGAGTATGCAGAAAAATCCGTTCTTTTCGGACAGTTTAAAGACCGGCTGAAACTTTTTGGTTTTCAGCTGGCCCGCCAGGTTGTGGTTGTTGGGCGCTGCTGTTAAAAACAATTTTGCGGCAAAAGTTTATCGTTCACTTCAAATAAAAAGGCAGCCGCTATCTTCATTTTTAATTATTTCGTTGCATTTTAGCACTAATTAACCGATTTGTAATCCGTTTCATTGCAGATTACGTATATCACGTAGTCCTATCTGATTGATTTATTGGCTATTTTTAGTCGTGCAAGATTACAGTCCTGTTAAATTAATCGTTTTGTAATATTTCTGTAACAGGGGTGTAATTGCACGGTTTCATCTTTGTATCGGATTAAAATTTTAACCCACATTGAATCGAATGATGAATAAATTGGTATTGACAGCAGCAGCTTTACTTTTTTTCTCGGTTATGGTCATGTCGCAGGAAACTGCGGAAATATTTAAGCCGCACGGAAAGCCGGTTCTCCGCATTTTCAGCAATGCGCACACCACATTTTCCGATGGTGCATCCCAGTCGGCGTTTGAGTTGACCCGCGTTTACCTGGGTTATGAACATCATTTCAGTAAAGATTTTTCCGGAACCGTAGTTTTCGATGTCGGCAATCCGGGAGCCGGGAAAATGCAGATGACCGCCTTTGTTAAAAATGCGTTCCTGAACTATAATTACAATCGTTTTTCGGTCGATTTCGGACTTATTCCGACGACCCAGTTTAAGGTTCAGGAGAATTTCTGGGGATACCGCTATATGGAAAAGGTATTTCAGGATGCCTACGATTTTGCTTCGAGCGCCGATCTGGGAGCCAGTATCACCTATCAGTTTAGCGATAAGCTGAGCGCCGATGTGGCCCTGTACAATGGCGAAGGCTACAAAAAACTGCAGTCGGACAGCCTGCTGAAAACGGCGTTTGGAGTGACATTTACTCCTGTTAAAGAGCTTGTTATCCGCGGAATGGCCGATTTTATGGGCAATGATGTTTCGCAAAATACCTACGCCGGATTTATCGGCTACAAAAGCAAGAAAATATCCTTGGCGGCTGAGTACAATTATCAGCGGAATCATCTGATGGCAGATCAGCACGATTATTTCGGTCCGTCGTTTTACGGAACGCTGGTCGTGTCGAAAAAAGTAAAAGTCTTTGCGAGGTACGACGATCTTCAATCCAAAACGCCTTCAGGGCAAACACAGGACTGGAACCTGGCTAACGACGGCAAATTCTTTATGACGGGGCTGGAATATGCTCCGGTTAACGGAATAAAGTTCGCACCGAATTACCGCGGCTGGAATCCGGGTGACAAAACCGCACCGTTCGTTTCCACGCTAATGTTGAATTGTGAAATCAAATTTTAAACGCATAATCAGAAATTATGAAAACAATTATTTCAGTCGTATTGCTGGCAGTTCTTTTCAGTTCATGCCAGAATTCAGGAAAGAAAACTGAAAAATCGTCGGGCGAAAAAGTTTCGCTGACAGCTGCCGGAGCAACCTTCCCTCTTCCATACTATAACCTGGTATTTAAGAATTATTCTGAAGCGAAGGGCACTCAGGTTACATACGGAGGTATTGGTTCAGGCGGAGGCATCCGCAGCCTGACCGACAAGGTGGTTGATTTCGGAGCTACCGATGCTTATCTGGAAGACAAGCAGCTGGCCGAAATGCCTGCCCCGGTTGTTCACATCCCGACCTGTTTGGGGGCAGTGGTGATTGCCTACAATTTGCCAGGAGTTGATGAACTGAAATTGTCTAACGAATTGCTTGAGAAAATCTTTTTAGGTGAAATTACCAAATGGAATGATCCGAAAATTGTAGCCAATAACCCGGGAGTTCAGTTTCCGGGCAAAGATATCATCTTTGTTCACCGTTCTGACGGCAGCGGAACTACCCATATCTTTTCGGACTACATGACTAAAATCAGCACCAAATGGGCCGAAAAAGTTGGTACCGGGAAATCGCTGAACTGGCCGGTAGGCATGGGAGCCAAAGGAAATCCCGGGGTAGTGGGAACCCTCAGTCAAACTGAAGGTGCTATTGGCTACGTGGGCTCGGAGTTCGCATTTGCTCAAAAAATACAGATGGCCAAAGTGCAGAACAGCCAGGGCGAGTATGTATTGCCGACGATTGCTTCGGTTAGCGCCGCTGCCAAAGGAAATATTCCGGACGACACCCGCATCATGCTGACCAATTCGAGCGATGCCGAATCGTATCCGATCAGCGGTTTTACCTGGATTATTTTGTACAAAGAACAGGCATACAATGGCCGCTCACTGGCTCAGGCCGAAGAAACCGTAAAGTTGCTGGATTGGCTGGTTGGTCCTGAAGCTCAGGCCGAAGCTGCAAATGTTAATTATGCACCGCTTACCGAAGATGCCGCAGCTAAAGCCAAAGCCATTTTACGCACAATCACTTACGACGGGAAACCGATCCTTAATTAAGACTTAATTCAGCTAAATGAACAGCGACAAGATTACCAAAATCGTATTATTTTCTGTTTCATTTATCATCCTGATTTTGGCCGGAGGTATGGTATTTTCACTCGTTGGGGGTGCGATACCTTCGTTTAAAACTTTTGGTTTTGGTTTTATTACCTCGGCGCAGTGGGATCCCACCGAAGGGAAAGAGCAATACGGGGCATTACCGTTTATTGCCGGAACGCTGATTACCTCGCTGGGGGCACTGATCATCAGCTTCCCGCTTTCGTTTGCCACCTCGCTGTTTTTGGGTGAGTATTACCGCAACACCCGGGTGGCCAAGGTGTTGGGAACAATGGTCGATTTGCTCGCCGGAATTCCGTCCATCGTTTATGGTTTGTGGGGTTTTTATGTACTGCGTCCGTTTCTGATCAGTATTGGTTTTGACAACCAGGGTTTTGGAGTCTTTACATCCAGTCTGGTTCTGGCCATCATGATTATTCCTTATGCCACTTCGCTAAGTAACGAGATCATTTCAATGGTTCCGAACGACCTCAAAGAAGCGGCTTATTCGCTGGGGTCTACCCGATACGAGGTAATCAGGTATGTTACCGTTCCGGCGGCCCGCTCCGGAATTTTTGCCGGGTACATTCTGGCTTTTGGGCGGGCATTGGGCGAGACGATGGCAGTTACCATGCTCATCGGAAATGCGAACCGGATACCGGACAGTTTGTTTTCAACCGGAAATACGATGGCCTCGGTGATTGCCAACCAGTTTGGTGAAGCCGACGGACTCAAACTCAGCGCCCTGATTTCTATCGGCCTGCTGCTTTTTGTCATTACCGGAATTGTAAACGGGATCGGGAAACTGATCATCAAAAAAATGAGCTAAAATGAAATCAGTCAGTGGAATAGATAATGTCGGGATACGAACAAAGAAAGATCGGATTTTTCTGGGACTGGTGGTGCTGTTGTCGGTTGTAACCGTCTCTCCGATCATCCTGATTATTTTTAAGCTAATTGCAAAAGGCTATAAACAACTCAGTTTTGGTTTCCTGGTCGAAAAAATGCCGGATACCATGCAGGCAATGACTGCGGTGGCCAACAACGAACTGATTCCGGGTGGTATTGCCAATGCGATACTCGGAACCTTACTGATGGTTGTTCTGGCTTCAGTAATTGCCATTCCGGTCGGAATTATCACGGGGGTTTACCTTTATGAAAATCAAGGGAAGTGGATGGCTAACCTGACCCGGAATGTATCAGATATCTTGCAGGGAGTTCCGTCGATTGTGCTGGGGCTGATTTCCTACATGTGGGTGGTTAAGCATGTCACCATGGGCTTTTCGGCATTGGCCGGAAGCGTTTCGCTGGCTATTATGATGCTGCCAATGATTGTCCGTTCGACTGAAGAAACCCTGAAGATGATTCCCCAGACCCTCAAAGAAGCCGGACTGGCGCTTGGGATTCCCTATTGGCGGGTGCTTTTCGGAATCCTGATTCCGACAGGTTTCAGCGGTCTGATGACCGGAATTCTCCTGGCTGTGTCGAGAGTAATTGGCGAAACAGCTCCGCTGATGCTTACGGCTCTTGGCAGTTCAGTAATTAATACCAATATTTCGAAGCCAACGAGCGCCATCCCTTTAGTAATCTGGGAGTTTTACAACGACCCCAATATGGTGGACCTGATTTGGAGTTCATCACTTTTATTAATGATCATCGTACTTGTATTTAACCTGACTGCCAAACAGATTGCATCCAGAAGAAAATAGAACAGAATATGAATACAAACATATTACAGATTAAAGACCCGATACTTTCCATTCATGACCTGTCAGTTGCTTATGACAAGAACGTGGCGGTAAAGAATGTGTCTGTCGGCATTAAAAAGAATAATGTTACCGCTATCATGGGACCATCAGGCTGCGGGAAAAGTACGTTGCTGCGTGCTCTGAACCGCATGCACGAGCTTTACGAGAACATCACCACAAGCGGATCGGTGCTACTGAACGATGAAGATATTTTCAAAATGTCGCCCATCAAACTGCGCCGGAAAACAGGGATGGTTTTTCAGCGGCCCAATCCTTTCCCGACTATGAGTATTTACGACAACGTAATTGCCGGCTACAAATTAAACGGTATCAGCCAGACGAAACAGGAACGCGATGAGATTGTGGAACGCTCATTGCGTGATGTTGCTCTGTGGGACGAGGTGAAAGATTCGCTTACCAAAAAAGGCACATTTTTGAGTGGGGGACAGCAGCAAAGACTTTGTATCGCTCGTGCATTGGCCTTCAACCCTGAAATAATCCTGCTCGATGAGCCCACCTCGGCACTTGATCCGGTGGCCACATCAAAGATTGAGGACTTATTGATCAAGCTGAAAGAAAACTACACCATCATTATGGTAACGCACAACATGTCGCAGGCTGCACGAATTTCCGATTATTCTTTATTTATGTATCTTGGAGAGTTGGTCGAGTACGGCAAAACCAAAAACATGTTCACCAATCCGCAGGACCGGCGAACGGAGGAATACCTGACCGGAAAATTTGGTTGATTTTCAATCTCAATTATAAACTACAAACCATGTCAGTAAAAAAAGACGAAGCAATAAAAGATATCCTGACTGATTATGAGTCGCTGGCAAATCTGGTACTCAATCAGCTCGACATTCTGGAAACCCTGATCTCGAACAGCGAGCTGCAGCTTTCTGAAGAGCAGCTTAGTGTTATCCGGGAAAATGAAAACAAACTCGATAAATGGGAAGTTAAACTCAGTGATAATATCGTAAACACCATTGTACTTTATCAGCCTGTAGCTTCCGAAATCCGCAAATTAATAGCCCTTTACCGCATTGTGATCAGTCTGGAGCGGATTGGTGATCTGGCCGTCAGCATTACCAACTTTATGAGGGAAATCAAGAACGAAAATGTATATGCGAGCTTGTCCGACTTCATTTCGAACATGATGATACTCAGCGTTAAAATGGTAAAAAATGCCATGCTTTCGTTTATCAACAAAGACATGGATCTGGCGATCTGGACCATCAGAAACGAAGCTGTAGTTGACGAGCTGAACCGGAAAATGTTGAAAAAGGCCATCGGCAAGGCTCAAAAAGCGGAAGAAAAGAAAAATATCCTGATCAGTTTTATCAACATCAAGGAGATGGTCTCGAACATTGAGCGAATCTCGGATCATGCGGCCAACATTGCCGAAGCTTCGATTTATGCCTACGAAGGAAAAGACATCAGGCACCACCGCAAACAGGAGCTCGAGGGAAAAACAAGATTATCAGATGATGAACGAAACGTATAAAATATTAATTGTTGACGACGAAAAGGATTTGTGTGAAATCCTTCAGTTTAACCTGGCCAGCGAAGGTTTTGATATTGAGGTAGCCTATTCAGGAGAAGAAGCCCTGGCCAAAACGATCGATCGTTTTGATTTGCTGCTGCTCGATGTGATGATGGGTGGTATGTCGGGGTTTAAACTGGCTGACAAAATCAGGAAAGAACTCGGGCTTTCGGTTCCGATTATTTTCCTGACGGCCCGTGAAACCGAAAACGACATGCTCACCGGATTCAATGTCGGGGCCGATGATTACCTGTCAAAGCCATTTTCAATCAAAGAGCTTGTTGCCCGCATTCGTGCTGTTTTGCGCCGCGGGAAATCAGTTGAGGTTAAGGCCAAGGTGATTACGATTGACAGCATGGAACTCGATTTGAACCGCAAATCGGTGACCATCGACCGGACCCCGGTGTTGCTTACCCGTAAAGAGTTTGAGATTTTGTCGATGCTCGTTTTGCACAAAGGCAAATACCTCAGCAGGCAGGAAATTCTGGACCGGATATGGAGCGATGATGTGATTGTTACCGAGCGAAACGTGGATGTGAATATTGCACGACTCCGAAAGAAAATCGGCGAATTCGGGCAATGCATCAAGGGTCGCTCCGGATACGGGTATTGTTTTGAAAATTAGACAATGAAAATGCCGGGCGGCGGAATGGCCGTTCCGTTTTTTTATTCAATATTGGTATTTAAAATATTTTGACTCTTAATCTCACAAGATATGATTGTACAACGCACATTCCGTCGACGAATATTCATCAACTTTTTTGTTGTATTTTCCATATTTACCCTGGCCGTCCTGGTGTATCAGTACGACCGCGAGAAAAGCTACCGGACCGGGCAGCTCGAAAATATGCTCGATAATATTACCGAAGTAACTCACCGTTACATCGAGCATAAAAAGATTTTCGAATCGGGTGATTTCAGCGCTCTGGATACGCTGAAATCGTTGTTGCCCATCGAAAATACGCGGCTCAC
>JAEUSS010000544.1 GCA_016788685.1 Prolixibacteraceae bacterium
TCAATTGTCCGGAAATCGAAAGACATTATCAGCAGATGGAGTGCTGCTCCCGAACTGAACGGAGCCCTGGAGTTCGGAAGATTTATGACCAAACACGGCATTCTGGCTTCCATCGCGCATACCGATGCCATTTACGAAGATGTCATCCAGGCCTTTGAGAACGGGTTTACACACATGACGCACCTGTACTCGGCCATGTCCGGAGTCACCCGCCGCCATGCTTTCCGCTATGCCGGAGTTATCGAAAGCGCCTTCCTGATTGATGAAATGACCGTTGAAATCATTGCCGACGGAGTTCATTTGCCGCCAAGTTTGCTTCAATTGATTTATAAAACCAAAGGAGCCAGCCGCATTGCTTTGGTTACCGACTCCATGCGTGCAGCCGGAATGCCCGAAGGACCAAGTATTTTGGGTAGCCTGAAAGAAGGACAGAGTGTAATTGTTGAAGATGGGGTGGCCAAACTGCACGACCGGACCGCCTTCGCCGGAAGTGTGGCAACAGCCGACCGGCTGGTCAGAAACATGGTGAATCTGGCCGGTGTAAATCTGCTCGAAGCGGTTCAAATGATCACTTCTACACCTGCCAAGATCTGCGGCATATTTTCCGAGAAAGGAAGTATTGCCGTCGGGAAACAGGCTGACCTGGTAATCTTTGATCAGGACATCACGATAAACCAAACCATCATCAACGGAAGAGTTATTTATTCAAAATAAATTTAGAATGAAACAAGATTTTTTAGTCGACAACTTACACGTTTTTAAATATCATACAAGATTAGAATTAGCAGCTGATGCTGCTTCAATGGCCGCTGCCGAGATCGTTTCGATGCTGAAGGGCAAACCCATGCTGAACATTATTTTTGCCGCAGCGCCGTCGCAAAGCGAGTTTCTGGACGCCCTGACAGAGCGACCGGAAATTGAATGGAGTAAAATCAACGCCTTTCACATGGACGAGTACATCGGCCTGCCCGAGGGAGCTCCGCAGAGCTTCGGCAATTACCTGAAAGAAAGAATTTTTGATCGCGTGTCATTCCGAACTGTCAGTTACGTGGATGCCGATGAGATGGCCCCCGAAGAAATTTGTTCCCGGTATGCAAATCTGCTCACCGCATTTCCTCCGGATATTGTGTTTATGGGTATCGGCGAAAACGGACATATCGCCTTTAATGATCCTCATGTAGCTGATTTTGCCGACCCGGCCAGCGTTAAGGTGGTCGATCTGGACCTGATTTGCAGACAACAGCAAGTGAATGACGGCTGTTTCAGCAGCCTGGAGTTGGTTCCTGAACAGGCAATAACCCTGACCATACCAACACTCCTGAAAGCGGAAAAGCTTTTCTGTATTGTTCCGGGAAAAACCAAAGCTCAGGCCGTGTACAATACCTTCAATCAGCCAATCATTGAAAAATATCCGTCGACAATTCTCCGGAAACACGCTTCGGCAAAACTTTTCATCGATGCCGAAAGTGCAACGCTCCTTTAGTTGTTGTTAATACAGAACTCCGCAGCCTTGCCCGTTTCATTTGCTTCAGGTTTAACGGAAAGGATACGGAGTTCTGTTGCTAAAGACAAAAACCTCACGTTGGTTTAGCTCTTTGATACTGTAAAGGCCAACCGATATCATCCTTCAAGACCTGCGCAGCCCGCAAGGCAAAATAGGGTTCACGCAAAGATTCTCTCGCGATCAGAATAAGGTCGGCCTGTCCGCCGGCTAAGATGTCTTCAGCCTGCTGCACCTGCGTGATCAAACCAACAGCACCGGTCAAAATTCCGGTTTCTTTTTTTATCCGTTCGGCAAAATGCACCTGATAACCCGGGGCGAGCGGTATATGGGCATGAGGCACTAATCCGCCCGACGAGCAATCAATCAGATCGACACCCTGTTCTTTCAGGATACCCGAAAGCTTCACCGCCTGGTCGATATCCCAGGCTCCGTCGACCCAATCGGTGGCCGAAATCCGGACGATCAACGGAAGATGTTCAGGCCAAACAGTTTGTACTTCACTGACCACCTGGATCAAAAGTCTGATCCTGTTCTCGAAACTTCCTCCGTATTCATCAGTCCGGTGATTACTCAAAGGCGAAAGGAACTGATGAATCAGATAACCATGCGCCGCATGAATTTCAATCAGTTGATATCCGGCCTGCAACGCCCGGATGGCAGCGGCCTTGAAATCAGCAATTACTTTTTTAATTCCTTCCGGATCCAGGGCCTGCGGAATATCATCTTCAGGCCGAAAAGGCACAGCAGAGGCCGAAACTGTTTTCCAGCCTCCCCTGCCGGTATGAAGCTGATGCCCTCCTTCCCAGGGACTGGCACAACCGCCTTTTCTTCCGGCATGGGCCAGTTGAATTCCGGGCACAGCTCCTTGCTGATGAATGAAGGCTGTGATCAGTTTCAGCTTTTCGATGTGCTCATCTTTGTACAGCCCCAAATCGCCCGGAGTGATGCGGCCCTCCGGAGAAACCGCCGTAGCCTCCTGAATAATTAACCCGGCTCCGCCGACGGCGCGGCTTCCGAGATGAACCAAATGCCAGTCGTTGGCAAACCCGTCCTCAGCCGAATACTGGCACATCGGCGAAACGACAATCCGGTTTTTAAACGTGATCTCTTTTATGGTGATCGGCGATAAAAGTTTTGATCTCATAAACAGTATGTTTTAATGATCGGTTTATCCGACATCCTTAAATAAGAAACAAGGCCATCTTTTTGTTCAGAAAATCCGGTCCGGCATCGATATTTAAGAAACCAGGGCTTACCTCACCTATTTATACCAACCGTAAACCAATCGCCTACGCATTTGATCCGATCTTTTTTTCACTCATTTTTGTATCTTAGGGCGCAAATCATATTCTCTGTTATGAGCAAACAAAGTAACCGACAAACCTGGGCACACCCGTGGTCGTACCGCGAAGGGACAATCATTACCGTGGCAATCCTTCTCCTGGGCTTTGCCCTTCAGGCAACGAGCAGCGGTATGGTACTGATGGTTGCACGATTCCCGCTAAACCTGCTTGCAGGGCTTGTCTTTTTGGGTGCGCTCATTTTTTTGTTTGTGTTCTGGCAGAAACATCCGGCAATAAAATGGCTGGGCAGCGTAAAAGCGGCTTTACCGGCCATTCTGGGCTTTACGTTTATGGTGTTGCTGATGGGTTTCGTGAAACAGGATGTCGCCCCGGAAACTGCCCTGGCAAAACTTCTGGGACTGAATCACCTCGTAAAAACCTGGCCGTTTATCCTGATCAACCTGTACCTGATGATCTTGTTGGGTATCGTTACCTTGAAACGGCTGACTCCTTTCAATTTAAAGAATGCAGGTTTCTTTCTGAATCATTTTGGCCTGTTCCTGGTGCTGTTTTCAACCGCTTTGGGAAGCAGCGACATGCAACGCCTCCGGATGAATTGTTACGAAGAGCAAACCGAATGGCGTGCCGTCGACAACTCGGGGAAAGTGTTTGAACTGCCTGTTGCCATTAAACTGCTGAATTTTAACATCGATGAATTCAGGCCCAAAGTGACTGTTGTAGATAACCAAACCGGACAAGTCGTTCTCAACAAAGGCAAAAATCAATTTGAATTGCTGGACCGGAACTCGTTCGATTTGTACCAGTATCACCTGGAAGTAGAGCAGTTTCTGGATGCTTCAGGAAAAGTCGGGGAAAGTTATTTTCAGGTGAATGAGCCGGGCGCCGCACCCTCGGCAAAAGTTAAAGTAACCAATCTGGCCGACCGCACCGAAGTTTCAGGATGGATTTGCAGCGGCAGCTATGTCCATCAGCCCGAAGCGCTGAAACTGAACGATCAGCATTCGCTGGTGATGTTGCCCGCCGAACCCCGGAAGTTCAGCTCGGAACTGAATATCCAGACCAAAAGCGGGAAGAATCTGACCACAACCATCGAAGTCAACCGCCCGTTCAAGATTGACGGGTGGACGATATACCAGCTAAGTTACAATACCGAAATGGGGCGCTGGTCGAACCTGAGTGTGCTGGAACTGGTGCGCGACCCGTGGTTACCGGTTGTTTATCTGGGCATTTTCCTGATGATGGCCGGAGCCGGATTCCTGTTTCTTTACGGTAAACCTAAAAATGGAGGAACTGAACATGTGGCTTGATTTCCCAATCTATGCGTCGGTAGCTATTCTTTGCTGGCTGGGCGCCTCAGGCTTGTTCCTGTCTTCAGGCAAAAAGAAACTGAATCAACTGGCTGCCGCCCTGTCGTTTGCCGGAACAATTGTTTTACTCCTGTTTCTTACCGTTCTCTGGCTGCATATTCAGCGGCCACCCATGCGTACGCTGGGCGAAACACGGTTATGGTATGCGGTGTTTCTTTCCGGAATCGGGTTGGTTTCTTACCTGCGCTGGAAATACAAATGGCTGGTTTCATACAGCCTCGGGCTGGCCATTATCTTTTTAATCATCAACCTGCAGCATCCCGAAACTTACGATAAAACGCTGATGCCCGCCTTGCAAAGTCCGTGGTTTATCCCGCATGTGATTGTGTACATTTTTGCCTACGCCTTGCTGGGCGCTTCGTCGCTGGTGGCTTTACGGAACCTGTTTTTTGCACCGACCGAAAAAACCATCAACGGGCCCATACAAATGGCCGACAACCTGGTTTACCTGGGCTTTTCGTTCCTGACACTTGGCTTATTGTTTGGCGCGCTTTGGGCCAAAGAAGCCTGGGGGCACTACTGGACCTGGGATCCGAAAGAAACCTGGGCATTTATCACCTGGATGTTTTACCTCGTTTACATCCATTACCGTTTCCGCCATCCGGCGCAACACAAAAAGGCAATGGGTGTTTTAGCTGTCGCGTTTGTTGTTTTGCTGATTTGCTGGTTCGGGGTAAATTATCTTCCAAGCGCACAAAACAGCGTACACGTGTATTCGCAATAGCCTATTTGTTGAGTGTCAGAAACCATATAATGGTTTCCAGCCCGGCCGGAAAAACCGCCGTTGAGTGATCGGCTTGCGGAATCAGGTTAAGTTCGATCTGTGACTCCGAAACTCCGGCAGCGATAAAACCATCGAGCATCTTCCGG
Source organism: Prolixibacteraceae bacterium (assembly GCA_016788685.1). GTDB lineage: Bacteria > Bacteroidota > Bacteroidia > Bacteroidales > Prolixibacteraceae > Aquipluma. Next base: position 5,046 of record JAEUSS010000544.1, read on the forward strand.
CTGATTTCGGCCGGAATGTATTCGTCTGCCATCCCGTGAAAAAGTTTCATCGGAGTCCTGGCTTTCCAGGGAACAATGCTGTTTGCCTGAAATGCCTTTCGGGCTTCCGCAAATTTCGCACTGGTGGCATATCCGGTTTGGTATTCAGGAGTAAAAAGCATGCTCATTTGGGTACTCAGCTCGGCATTGATCGCACTCCCGCTGTGTTTTCCGTCGAACAAGCCCGGTATTTTAGCTGCATACGGTTCCAGAATAAAATCGCTCAGCGGATTGGCGACCGAACCAATCTGAGTGTATGAATGAAGCAGGTAGGCGATAAAATAAGGCATCGGATAATTGGCTTTTTCCACAATATATTTGTTCATATCTTCAATCGAATAGGGACCCGCACCGCACGAACTGCCCAGCAGTTTAAACTCTGAAGAGTAGTCTTTTTCGATTAATTTCTGAAGCTGCATGGTCGCCCATCCGCCCTGCGAATACCCGAAAATAAACAGGTTCTGGCTTGCTTTGGCTTCAATTTTATCTTCAGTGCTCAACTCTTTGGCAGCCCTGATCATGTCCAGTATGCTTTGCGTCGACGACTGCGCATCGAGGTAAGGATGCGGCAGGTTTGCCGATACCCCGAAGCCGATGTAATCGGGGATAACAACGATGAACCCCATAGCGGCAATACTTTCCATGATGGAAAACAGTTCGTCATCGGTACTCACGCTGGGGGCATCGCTGTGCAGGGTGTTGGTACCGTTCTGAAAACTAAGTACCGGGTAAGTGCCCTGATTTTTCGGGAAACAAGCCAGACCGGATGCCTGTATACTTTTACCCTTAAATGTAGTTTGGTAAATTACCCGGCGAACTTCAACATCATACCTGATCAGCAGACCAAGATCCGCGGCTTCGGGAGTCAGTTTTGTGAAGTTAGCAATGGCTTCCCTGCTGGTTATTTCGGTTTTAAGCTCGTCCGAGATATAATTTTTGTATATTTTTTCGGGGGCATCGTCCTTGTTGCACGAGCTCAGGAACAAGCCTGAGAAAAGAACCACAAGGAGGATAATACGGTAGGATTTAAAATTCTTCATATACAAAAGGGATTATGTTCTTGGCTAAATCTGGTTTTCGAAACCCAGCTCGGCGGCTGAATTCCGGAGAAAGTCACGGGTATAATAATCCTGATCCACAATGGTGTTGTTCCAGGTCAGGATATCGAGATCAATGTTCCGGGGGCCGAACTTTTTTTGACTTCGGTCGCGCCCCATGCGGTCTTCCAGCTTTTTAAGGTAGGAAGAAAGCTTTTTCTTGTCCATGCCGGTACGAACACGAACTGCTCCGTTGGTATAATCTGCCTGCTCCGAGATGCCTATTGGCTTGGTCTGAACCATTTGCGAAACCCCGACGATTTCTACATCGGCAGCCAACAGCTGAAGCATCTCCCGAATATTTTTGTCAGCTTCTATATTCGACCCGATGCCGATGATGCAATCGTTCATCGTGTGGCCTCCATTTCAAATGAAACCGATTCGGCAAAACGCAGTGCGTGCGGTTTATCAACTTCGACCTTTGCCCGGCTCACCCGTTGGTCAAGCATGATCAGGTCGAGAATATTTTTGGTCAGTACCTCCAGTAATTTAAACCGGTTGTCCTGAACCAGCTCGATGATTTGTTTGGTAATGGTTTTGTAGTTGTAAATGCCGTCAGGCTCATCGGCCATGAGCGCTTCTTCAGGAATATCGGCCTCGATGGCAATGTTTATAAGCACATCCTGCTTATTGGCTATTTCTTCAGGGTTAAACCCGACATAAGTTCTCAGCAATAAATTTTTTACACGGATCAAAGCCATTCTGTATTGTTTTAATTCGTTACTCCCAGGTTTTCGCCTCCGTCGCAAAACAAAAGCTGTCCGGTCAGATAATTGTTGTTCAGTATATAATCCAGCGTCGCCAGAATAGGTTCCAGACCTCCGGGCCGTTTCATCGGTATTTTTTCGGCCAGTTTCCAAAGGTAGTCTTCTCCTTTTTCTTCGGGAGGAAGCGTCAAGCCCGGCGCAATGGCGTTTACCCTGATACCGGGGCCAAATTCGAGTGCAGCCATTTTGGTAAATTCCCACAGCGCTTTTTTGGAAATGGTATAAGCAGCAAAGGAGGACTGGTTGGTAACAATCCGGGTATCCACAAAGTTAATGATTACTCCGGATTGAAAGGCTCGGGCGAAGTTTCCGGATAAAACAAACGGCGCCCTGAGATTGACATTCATCTGCCGGTCGAAAAATTCGGCAGAGGTTTGCCCCAATGTTGCCGGTTCAAAAACAGATGCATTGTTAACGAGCAGCCCCAATCCGCCCATTGTCAGGCTGACTTGCCCGATCAGTAATTCAACCTCTTCCGCCCGGCTCAGATCGGCCCTGAAAATCGCGAACTGTTGATGGGGATAACTCTTTGCCAGTTCATCGCGAAACAGCATTGCTTCACCTTCCGAAGTGTTGTAATGGATGGCGATGTTCCAGCCCTGGCCTGCCAGATGAAGTGCCAACGCCTTTCCTACCCGCCGCGCAGCGCCGGTTATTAATGCTGTTTTTATCATTCAATTTGCTCTTATTATTCTATTTACGTTCAAATCTTTTGGCCAGATTTTGTATAAAATCACCTCTGGAAGACAGCTTTTCTTCCGGGAATTCGGTGGGCTGTTTTTTTAAATAAACCAGGTCCGATTTTCCGTCAGTCAAAATCAGTTCTATCTCTGTCAGTTCAGCTTCGGAGAATCTCCGGTTATCCAATGCAGCGACATTATCGTCCAATTGTTTAACCGAGCTGGCACCTATCAGTACTGAGGTTACGCGAGGATCTTTCAGCAGCCACACCAGCGCCATTTGCGCCAGAGTCTGACCTCTCCGGAGGGCAATCTCATTCAGCATTTTAACCTTTTCGATAGCCGGTTCAATCTGTTCCGGCTTCAGGAATCCCCACGATTTGGCCGCTCTTGAACCTTCAGGAATTCCATTCAGGTATTTGTCGGTCAACAATCCCTGGGCCAGCGGTGAAAACGGGATACAACCGATCCCTTCCTTCTCCAGAAGATCCAGCAGTCCGCCTTCGACCCAACGCTCGAACATGGAATATTTAGGCTGATGAATGAGGCAGGGAGTGCCTAACTCTTTCAATATCTTAGATGCCTCGGCAGCCATTGCTGCCGGGTAGTTGGATATGCCGACATACAGGGCTTTCCCTTGGCGGACAACCTGATCGAGCGCCATCATGGTTTCTTCAAGCGGAGTACCGGGGTCGGGCCGGTGCGAGTAAAAGATGTCGACATAGTCGAGTTTCATTCGCTTCAGGCTTTGGTCAAGACTCGAAATCAAATACTTGCGGCTACCCCACTCTCCGTATGGGCCAGGCCACATCAGGTAACCTGCCTTGGTAGAAATAACCAGTTCATCGCGGTAAGGAGCCAGGTCGAGTTGCATAATTTTGCCAAAATTTTCTTCGGCAGATCCGGGAGGCGGACCGTAATTATTTGCCAGATCAAAATGAGTAATTCCCAGGTCGAAAGCACGCCGGCACATAGCCCTTCCATTCTCGAATACATCAACACCACCGAAATTATGCCATAGCCCCAGTGATATCGGCGGAAGCTTTAGTCCCGATTTTCCACATCGTTTATACGAAATCTGATTATACCGGTTTGGGTTCGCTTGATATTGCATATCCGTCAGGTTTAAGTTTTACACTTATTTACATAGAAAGAGCCAATTTAATAAAATCTATCAGTTCAGTTGTTATCGGCTAAAACATTTTTAAGACACAGTGGTTCATTCTGATGGATTTGATTGCCGTTTTGCTCTATATTTGTTACCGATAATAAAAGAACAGTTGATGATGACCGAAATAAAGAAAGAAAAACATGTTGGACCGATTTATATTGTTTCAGGAGGAAAGGGCCTTGCGGGAAATAATATGGTTCAATCGATGCTTATTCAATATCCGAACAACAATGTCCCGATAAATATTGTCCCGAACATCCATGAAAAGATTCAGCTGATCAAGTTGGTAGAAAAAGCAAAGCATGAGGACGGCCTGATTGCACATACGCTGGTCAATCGTGAGTTGCGGGATTTCCTGAAAGAGCTCTGCAATGAAAAGGGCGTAAGAAACATTGACTACATGGGCGAACTGGCCGATTATCTGGACGAGAAACTTCACATTCCTTCGCTGCAGACACCCGGCCTTTACCGCGAAATTAACCAGCAGTACTTCGACCGGATTGAGGCCATTGAATTTACCCTGAACCATGACGACGGCCTGCAACCACACCGGTTGCACAAAGCGGAGATTGTATTAATCGGCGTTTCCCGCTCGGGGAAGACTCCTTTGAGCGTGTATCTGGCCATGTACGGATGGAAAGTTGCGAATATTCCGCTGGTGAATGGAATTCAGCCACCCAAGGAGCTGTTCGAAGTCGATCCGCAGCGGGTTTTCGGGCTTAGTATCAGTCCGGCTCAACTGATTTCGCACCGTGTAAAAAGGTTGCGCAGCCTCGGAGACACCGACAACACGAACTATGTTGACGAGCGCATGGTTTCCCAGGAGATCAGGAATGCAAATTTCATTTTTGAAAAGGGCGGATTTACTGTTGTCAATGTATCCAATAAGCCCATCGAAACCACTGCCAATGAGATATTAAATATCATGGCCAACCGTTTTGAGTATCGTGGCAGAAGGCTAAATTCGCCTTATCCGTATGAAGCTAAAGATTAATTTGGATTCAAAGCTTACTCGACCGTGACTGACTTTGCCAGATTTCGTGGCTGATCTACATCGCAGCCACGCATCACCGCAATGTAATAAGCAAACAACTGCAACGGAATAACAGCAAGTAAAGGTGACACCGCCGGGTGCGACTTGGGTATTTCCAGCAAGTCGTTGACCATGTTCTTCAGCCCGTCATCGCCTTCGGTTACCACGGCAATAATGTTTCCCTTCCGGGCCTTTACTTCCTGAATGTTACTGACAATCTTTTCGTAGTATTGGTCTTTTGCTGCCACCACAATCACCGGAAGATTATCATCAACCAAAGCAATGGCGCCGTGTTTCATTTCTCCGGCAGCAAATCCTTCAGCATGGATATACGAAATCTCTTTCAGTTTCAAAGAACCTTCCAACGCAACCGGAAACAAAAAACCTCTTCCCAGATAAAGCGCACTGAAAGCATCTTTGTATTTGGCGGCAACTTCTTTAATGTGCGGATGTTTTACCAGTATGCTTTTTACCTTTTCCGGGATTTCACTTAGTTCGGATATCAGCGTTGCATAAAATTCAGGAGAAATACGGCCTTTTTCTTTGGCAAGTTTAAGTGCAAAAAGTGTGATGACCGTAACCTGTGCTGTAAACGCCTTAGTCGAGGCCACACCGATTTCAACTCCGGCGTGTGTATAAACACCGGCATCCGTTTCGCGGGCAATGCTCGACCCTACCACGTTACAAATACCAAGAATGGTAGCCCCCTGTTCTTTGGCCATGCGCAAAGCCGCCAGGGTATCGGCAGTCTCACCACTCTGACTGATGGCAATAACTACATCATCGGAAGTTAACACCGGATTGCGGTAACGGAATTCCGATGCGTATTCCACTTCAACCGGAATACGGGCATATTCCTCAATCAGGTACTCTCCAACCAGGGCGGCATGCCAGGATGTTCCGCACCCGATAAAGATGATTCGTTTGGCATTCATGATTTTGGGGAAAATATCCAGCAGACCACCCAGAACAATATCGGTATGGTCCGGGGTAATCCGCCCTCTAAAGGTATCTTCGATAGTCTTGGGTTGCTCGAAAATCTCTTTCAGCATAAAATGCTCAAAATCCCCTTTTTCCAGATCGCCAATGCTCATATCCACTTTCGTGATCTTGAACGCCACCGGATTGTTTTCCACTGTTTTCAGTGTCAGGCTGTCCTTGTTGATAATGGCAACATCATGATCATTCAGGTAAATAACACTGTCGGTATAACTGATAATGGGTGTTGCATCTGAGGCAACAAAATATTCGCCTCTGCCAATTCCGATCACCAAAGGACTTCCCTTGCGGGCCGCTATCAGCTGATTTTTTTCGTCTTTACAGATTACAACAATTCCGAAAGCGCCAACAACTTTTGAAAGCGCCAGCCGAACAGCAATCTCAGCATTGACACCTTCTGCATTTTCATAGAAATATTCGATCAGGTTAACCAGAACTTCGGTATCGGTATCCGATTGAAACGTGTATCCTTTCTTCAGAAGGTCAGATTTTAACTCAGCATAATTTTCGATAATTCCGTTATGAACCAGCACAAAGTGCCCGGCCATAGAAGTATGCGGATGTGCATTGCGGTCGTTTGGTTCTCCGTGGGTTGCCCATCGTGTATGTCCGATTCCGATGTGTCCGCTGATGTCTTCAGCAGCCACATGTTTTTCCAGATCAGCTACCCGGCCTTTGCATTTATACACTTTCAGTGAACTGTTGTATATGGCCATTCCTGCCGAATCGTAACCACGATATTCCAGACGCTGAAGCCCTTGAATCAAAATGGGATAAACATTTTTATCGCCAATGTAACCTACAATTCCACACATACGCTTCTGTTTTAGAAGTTATCGATAATGGGGATGATATGTTCTATTTTAATTTGGAGTACGTAATCTCCAATCTGATTCCGGTTTTGCTGGTTGCTCCTTTTAATACGGTTCTGCTGAATGTTGCACTTCTGAAAGCGGTTGAAAGATAGAATCCCAGATTCTCTTTCCCTTTCTTTTTATCTACCACTTCCTGCATGTGCTTGGCAATATTAAAACGGTAGGTTTTGTCTTTGCTGTTGTATGTCCCGCCGTAGTAGGCCGAAGAGAAAGCAACATCCGAAGGCAGGTATTCTGTTTCCTTTTTTTCTTCCTCATCATAACCAATGGCCGAGAATACCAACTGACTGGGCGGCGGATATAGTTTGACATCGGTAACCGTTGTATCAACCTGGAAAATAAGTTCTGCCTTGTTGATGGCATAATTAGTCGAATCGCTCCAGGAGCCCAGGTTTGGGATCATAATCTTAGTTCTCAGTCCCCCGGTGGTTTGTAAATAGATTAAGCTGTCCATAGTCTCGGTCTGATCGAGATTTGCGAAAAAGGGAGTTTGCGAATAATCATGGCTAAACCTGCTCACCACCGCCGAATTTGAAGTGACACTAAAATAAGTGACCAAAGTATCCTTTGCATTGTGCGAATACAATTTCATTCCCAACGGAAATGTCTTCATAATGGTTCCACCCTGATTAAGGTCACTGACTTCAACATACAAACCCTTTAAATGTTGAAGAAAGGCTTCGTTACTTGACAAGGTTAAAGAGTCAGCGGTCACTAATTTCTGAATCAGCGACGGCCCCATTTTAATGGCTAACTGCTGAATAACAGTGTCCTTTGGACTTGCCTTTGTCGAGCCGTATTTATTTGACAACGAGTCGAGTTTGAGCTTTGGGATATGGGTATATTCGGCCAATACTTCGGTCTTGGCAAGTGCTTTTAGGTCGACATCCTGATAATATTTATTAGTGACCGACAAGTCCGAAGCAAGTTCGTATATTTTAATCTTTTGTGGAGTAATGGTATCTCCGTAGAATTCCTTGTAATTAATGTAAAATATCATTGAATCAATGATATCGGTTTTTATTGTTTTTGGGTAGGCCCCGATACGCAGCTGACAAGCAAAATCTGCTGTTGTTTTGCCAAAAATCGGATCGTTAAATGTCCCGAGCAGGTTATGCGTTGGCTCATCGGTCCGTTGTTTTTCATCAGTAAGCGTATAAGCCCTAATGTTTGCTTTTTCGGTTACTTCCCCGACACGAATTAAGTCGCCAACAGGTAATAAATCCTTCCCCAGATCATTGATGTCATTTGTACAACCCCAAAATGTAATTACCATCCATGCAAATCCGATTGCGAATTTGTACATTGTTGTTTGTTCTTTCTTCACCAATTATATTTTTTTAATTTATTAAAACACTCACTTACAATACCTTGTCGTAAAGATCATTGTAAGCATCAATATAGGTGTGTTCAGGTTGGTAATCTAGAAATAATTTTCCGGACGATTGTATAAATTCTGTTATTTCCGGATTAATTTTGGGGCTTCCCTGAATTACGGCATCCGAATACTGAATTGCCATCTTACTAACATTGACATAATTTGGGTCGTCAACAAGTTCAGTGTCCTCGCCTTCAATGTTATTCATCTTCAGTTTTGTCCTGAATGTGGCATCCAGCGGCTTTTTAAAGTCGTCCTGATAAACCGAATAAATAACTTTCGAATTTACAAACAAGGGCTCATCATTGTATGCCTTCTTAATGTATAGGGGTACAAGAGAAGTCAGCCACCCATGACAATGGATCAGATCCGGCGCCCACCGAAGTTTAATTACTGTTTCCAGCACGCCGCGGGCAAAGAAAATAGCCCGTTCGTCATTGTCGGCAAATTCATTTCCCTTTGAATCTTTCAGAATATGCTTTCGCTGAAAATAGTCCTCGTTATCAATAAAATAAACCTGCATTCTTGCTGATTGAATTGATGCTACCTTAATAATCAAAGGGTGATCGGTATCATCAATAATCAAATTCATCCCTGACAATCGTATTACCTCATGCAATTGGTTACGACGTTCATTCACACTACCATATCTAGGCATAAAAGTCCGGATTTCCTTTCCTCTTTCCTGAATTCCCTGTGGAAGAAATCTGGATTTTTTCGACATTTCTGTCTCTGGAAGATAAGGGGTAATTTCTGATGAAATAAATAAGACTTTTTTCTTTTCCATTATATCGCCTAAGTTTAATTGTGCAAAATTAGTAAAATATCGGCAATATTCAATTCCAGACATTTACGGAGGACTTAAAAAACCTTAAGATATGGTAACATTGTGTTAAAGATGGAGACGTTTTAAAACCAAAAAAAAACGATTTCAAAACACTGGCATTCTGCACCTTATTTCTCCGGAACCCCTTCACAAAATTTTAACTTTAAGTTTTGATTTCGGATCCGGCAGTTATCGTGTTGAATTATTTATTTACTTTGCACGCTCATTTTCACACCAAAATGCAGGTAATAAAGCATATAAATGATCTTCAGACAATACTGGACGTCAAGCGAAAAGAAGGGTTAAGTATTGGTTTTGTTCCTACCATGGGAGCACTGCACGAAGGACACCTTTCTCTGGTCAGGAATGCCGGACAGCAAACCGATTTTGTGGTTGTCAGCATTTTTGTAAACCCCACTCAGTTTAACGACAAAGGCGATCTGGAGCGCTATCCGCGCGATCTCCGGAAAGATACACAACTGCTGACACCAACCTCCTGCCAGCTTATTTTTGCCCCCGAAGTTGATGAAATCTATCCCGAACCAGATACCCGTCAGTTTAATTTCGGCCCGCTCGAGCAGGTAATGGAAGGCAAATTCAGGCCCGGCCATTTTAACGGCGTTGCACAAGTGGTAAGCCGGCTCTTTGATATTGTCTGTCCTGACAAAGCATTTTTCGGGCAAAAAGATTTTCAGCAACTGGCCATTATCAGAGAGATGGTCAGAAAACTAAAGCTCCCGGTCGATGTCATTTCCTGTCCGATTATTCGTGAAACTGACGGATTAGCAATGAGCTCACGCAACATGCTGCTTACACCTGAACAACGGCATAACGCCGTACATATTTCGGCCACCTTGTTTGAGGCGGTAAACAAAACCGCAGAACTAAGCGTAGAAGAATTGTGCCGGTGGGTGGTTGCCCGCATCAATGAAAACGAGTACCTGAACACAGAGTACTTTGAAATTGTTAATGAAGAAAGCCTGCAGCCGGTAAGAAACTGGAAAGATGCCGGAAATAAGGTCGGCTGCATTGCAGTTCATTGCGGAAAAATTAGATTAATTGATAATGTTGTATTTAGAAATACCTAGAAAGGGCTAAAGTTTCATAATTACAAGTAAAAATCAGAAAAATGATTATCGAAGTTTGCAAATCGAAAATACATAAGGTTACTGTAACCGAAGCTAATTTACAGTACGTCGGAAGTATTACCATTGACGAGGACTTGATGGATGCCGCCAACATGATCGAGAATGAAAAGGTTCAGGTCGTAAACATCAACAACGGCGAACGCCTCGAAACATACGTGATCAGAGGTGAGCGTGGTTCAGGTATCATTTGCCTGAACGGTCCGGCTGCCCGGAAAGTGGCTGTTGGCGATGTGGTTATTATTATTTCGTATGCCCAGCTGGATTTTGAAGAAGCAAAAACATTCAGACCCTGGTTGGTTTTCCCCGACACTGAGACGAATAAGCTGATTTAATTTAATTCAAAATGAATAAAAGAAAACCTCATTGCCATTACAGGCAGTGAGGTTTTCTTCTTTTTGATCCTCCCTTAATATTCTTTCTTCCTTATATTTCTGCAGAGGTCTTTTTCAGTATCCGGAGGACATTATCTCCGATGTTTCCAAAGAGCGATATTCCTGAAGCCCCATGCTGAATGGCGGTTTTGATACCTTGTTCCAATTCTTCGTCCGACTTAAAATCAGGAAGAAAAATTCCGGCATAAAGCGGAAATCTGCCACACAGGAAATGTACTCCTTCTTCAACCGCATCGCCAATCCAACTGACCTGTTCCTTGTAGAAACCATGATAAATCATGGGGCAGATACCATCGAGCTTCCAGTTGGTCCAATCCTGACGAACAATGCGCCGGGCAACTTCAGGAGTTGGAAAAACAGCCGCAGTAATTGGTTTGCGGTATTGCCCGGCAAGCTCAGAGAGGCTGTTTACTACCCGTGTGATGCGGTCGTAGCGGAACTTTCGCCACGATAAACTTTGATCGGGATATTCGATCTCGAGCGGATCGGCCCCGTTCCCGGCCTTGTATCCGGCCCGGCAGGTATCGCAATAGCAAAAATCATATTCAGGCAACTCGCGGGTCTGCTCAATTCCGTAATTTTTCCAAAGGTTAACCGGAAGTATCACATCGCAATACCGGATATAATCGAGGTGAATGCCATCGACATAATCTTTGGACAGAATCGCCTTTACTTGTGATTTCAGATAATCCAGCACTTCAGGTTTTGACGGACATAACCAACGATAATAGCCCACATAAGGCGGATCGGTTGCACACGATTTGCCGTTGCGGCTGACGGCATACCATTCCGGATGTTTATCGAGCAATTCTTTTTCTCCCCGGTTCATGGTCCACATCCAGCGATGCGCCTCCAAACCCGAAGCTTTGGCCGTTCTGAAATGTCTCTCGCTGTCAGATTCAAAAAACATACCTCTTATTCCCGCATCAAAATAACGGGAGTACCTCTCTTTTAACGACTCATCTGTTTCACTGGCTTTCGGGTTCTCCCACACCCAATGTTTTAGTCCGGCAGGCTTTCCCGGTTTTGCTGATTCAGCCCCCGAAGAAGAATGATAACCAATTAGCCCGACTCCGGCCAGAAAGGATGATTTGATAAAATCTCTTTTGTTCATTGGTTCGTTTTTTTTGAGTTGATTGTTTGTACCAGTCCGGTTTCATTCACCGAAAATGCCTGCCCGTCATTGGCGGTTATTTGAGCAGAAAACTGATTCCCGTTTACTGAAAGGCTGAGCCGAACGGCCCTCCCCGATTCGGCAGAAAGATTTTCGGGTACAGAGAGATTAGTCAGGTTCGCAGCAAAATGCCCGTGTGCCTTCCTGAAGTCCATTTGCTTATAATAAATCAGCCAGAGTATTTTTTTCAGCTCTTCGTCTGCAGGCATCCTGAACCCGACTTTCTTGCCACTCACCGGGAAAGCCGAAAACTGCAACAGTCCCCAGCGTTCAGGAGTGTGCATGTTAATTTCTCCGGTAGGATTCCACACCCAATTATATTCACTTAAAAACCGACCGGTTTTTTCGTCTTTCTTTTTCTGATACCGTCCGTTAACAACAGTCGTTTGCCATTCGACCCTCGAGAAGTTAATCTTCCACACCTGCCCATCCTGAGGGACAACCGGCGCCAGATCTTCCGTCCGAAGGGATTCAAAAGGAATCGCCATTTCCAGAGTCCATTTCTTATCGGTGTCTCCGGGGTTATTAAGAGTTCCGGTCAGCGAAACGCCACTTTTGAACCCCGAAGCATTCCAGCTGATTTGCGGATGTCCGCCGTTGCGGTAGGGTTTGGGAAGAAATAAATCGAATAAAGTGTTTGCGGCATTCAGCTCAAACTCAAAATAGTTATGCGTATCGCCGTCAGGATCAATAAACACTTCAAAATCATTTTCATGATAAACAATTTGGTCGTGCTGGTCATAATAAGCCCAGATGTGCGGCTCTTCGAGTTCGGCCAGCACATATAAACACCTGGAATCCCACAGCATCTTTACTTTGGTCGGATGCAGAGGCTTGGGCTTCTGAGGCCCTTCAATATCCTCAAAATCAACAATCCAGGCTGCCTGCTCCCACGAAAACTCATCGCCTTTACCGTCAATAACAACCGGATGAACTGACTGACAGACCACATAATTCCGGACAGGCTGAAACAAATGTCCGTATCCGGTCCAGATATCCTGAGCCTTCAATTGATCAGGCATCACGAACAGGGCGAATGAAATACAATAAAGAGTAAATATCTTCATCGAAAGCTTTTAAAATACCGACCGTTTCGGGCAATTTCATATCTTCTTGCAAAATTAGGAATATTTTTCGTGAAGTATCTGAATTTTAGAGGATCAGAAAAAGAATCACAAATAATTATTTTAACCACGGAGCACAGGTGTAATGAAACTAAAACAACAAGTTTTACTATTTTTGCTGAAATGTTTTTTTTTAGATGAGCCCCATAGAAATTATTCAATCCAAAATATTTAAGGACACCCCGTCATTTCTCCCCGTTTTAGACCAATGGAGACAAAACGGCAATACCATTGTTTTTACCAACGGGTGTTTCGATCTGGTACACCGCGGACACATTGACTCGCTGGCAAAAGCAGCCGAGTGGGGCGACCGGCTGATTGTTGGCCTTAATTCGGATGTTTCTGTGCGGTTGCTGAAAGGCGAAAACCGACCGTTAGTTGATCAGCAGTCGCGGGCCGTGTTACTGGCATCCATGCTGATGGTTGATGCCGTTGTCATGTTCGACGAAGAAACTCCTTACCAAATGATTGAGCACATTTTGCCTGATGTTCTGGTTAAAGGGAGCGAATATCAGATCGAAGAAATTGCCGGGCACGACATTGTTCTGGCTTCCGGAGGGAAAGTTATCCGGGTTGAACTGACTGAAGGGTTTTCAACTTCCGAGATTATTCAGAAAATAAAAAACAAATTTCTGGCGGCTCAATAAAACCCGGAACAGACGCCACTTTTAGGAAAAAACTTAAAAATCATTCAGATGGCCAAACTTAAAACCAGTTTCTTCTGCCAGAATTGCGGAGCTCAGTCGCCTAAATGGGTAGGGAAATGCAACTCGTGCGGCGAATGGAATTCGTTTGTGGAAGAAGTTGTGGAACGCGAAGGCCCTAAGATTGCTTCCTTCCTGACCGGAAGCGGCAATCAGCCCAAACTTTTGCACGAAGTTTCTTCGGAAAACACCCAGCGGATCGACACCTGCAACCAGGAACTTAACCGGGTTTTAGGCGGCGGGCTGGTTCCCGGATCAATGGTACTGATTGGCGGAGAACCCGGAATCGGTAAATCAACGCTGGTCCTGCAACTGGCTTTAGACCTGAAAAACAAAAAGATACTGTACGTTTCCGGAGAAGAAAGCATACAGCAGATTAAAATCAGGGCACAACGGCTGCAGAAAGAAAACCAAAACTGCTATTTCCTGAGCGAAACCTCGCTGGAGCATATCCTGGCACAAAGCAAACAGGTTGTTCCAGATTTACTGATCATCGACTCCATTCAAACCGTTTCTACCGAGTCGATCGAATCATCGCCCGGATCGGTGGGGCAAATCCGCGAATGTACGAACGGCATTCTGAAATACGCCAAAGAAAACATGGTTCCGGTTATTCTCATTGGGCACATCACCAAGGAGGGTTCACTGGCCGGGCCTAAAGTACTGGAACACATTGTCGATACTGTTCTGCAGTTCGAAGGTGAGAACCAGTATATGTACCGCATCCTGCGCGCCATCAAAAACCGTTTTGGCTCAACTTCCGAACTCGGAATTTTTGAGATGGGCAATTCGGGCCTGCGCGAAGTTTCCAATCCGTCAGAATTGTTGATCAACCGGGCTCACGAAGGACTGAGCGGCACCGCCATTGCCGCGGCTATCGAAGGCATCCGCCCTTTACTGATTGAAATTCAGGCGCTGGTAAGCACCGCAGCTTACGGAACTCCGCAACGATCGTCAACCGGATTCGATCTACGGCGACTCAACATGTTGCTGGCGGTTCTCGAAAAACGGGCTGGATTTAAGCTGGCCACCAAAGACGTTTTCCTGAATATCGCGGGTGGAATTAAAGTCGATGATCCGGCCATCGATCTAACCGTGATCACGGCCATTCTGTCATCGAATTTCGATTTACCTATCCGAAAAAACGTCTGCTTTGCAGGCGAAGTCGGGCTTTCAGGAGAAATACGGTCGGTAAACCGGCTGGAACAACGCATTGCAGAAGCCGAAAAACTGGGCTTCGACAGCATTTTTATTCCCAAAGCCGGAAAAGGAATTAACCTTCAGAAATTTAAAATTGAAATTGTACAGTTCGACCGCGTAGAACTGTTTTTCAGGCATGTATTTGCAAAAAAAAGCTGAGGCCCCTGACCATCAGCTTTTATTACAGTTACACGGTTTCAAACTTGGCAGAAGTGAAACCTGTGAAGCCAGGGATTTTGGCTCTTACCCCGAAAGCTTCTCGTTGCAGGCAGGTCTTCTGGCTCTCCTGATTTTTGCCAACCTTCCCAATTGCAATTAACAATCAGTGGTTATCTCCGGCAAAACCTCCTTGCGGACATAGGATTACAGCTGCGGGGACAGCTCCTGATTTGAACAGGATTCCCTCTTCGTTCCGGATAAACGGAAACCGACAACACACTTGCAAAAGTACACAGAAATTTTGTGACGGGGCTGTGCCTTACCGTTAATTAATTTGAAAGTTTACCGATCAGCAAGCTGCGACGCAATTCTTTTCCCAAACAAATTATATTTATTGCCCGCCGATTTATAATTTTTTCGGATTACCTTTGAACCTCGAATAAACAAAACAGAAATGAAACAACTCATTGGCATATTGCTACTTGCAGCTATTCTATCAGGACTTTCATCCTGCCTGAACACCTCTGTTGAGAAACCGGAAAAGCTCATCCCGAAAGAAAAGTTCGAGAAGATGTTGCTTGATATCTACCTCATTCAGGGAATAACCACAGGGGCTGATGAACCTGAAACGCTGAAAAAAATTACTCAGACGGACTTGTATTTCTCGGTTCTGGCAAAATATGATGTTCCGGATACAGTCTTCATCCGTTCCTTGATTTATTACTCCAGCTTTCCGAAAGACTATGAAAAAATGCACACTCAAATCATCAATAACCTAAACGAAGCGGAGCAACAGTTTAAGCCTAAAGATAAACTGAACGAGGAACCTAAATGAAAAAGTTTGCTGCCAACTATGTGATATCCGAATCAGGCGATTTGCTGAAAAACAGCATTCTCATTGCCGAAGATGATGGCACCGTATTGGAATATATTGACACAAAAGGCAACTTGCAAGAAATGGCCCGCCTCACCTTTCTCAACGGGATATTGCTGTCTGGCTTCAGTTTTGTCAGAGTCCGGGAGCCTTTACCGGTTCCCGATGACGATCATCGCTTCAGCTCATTGTTTTTGCCTGAAATCGAAGACAAAAATG
>JAEUSS010000546.1 GCA_016788685.1 Prolixibacteraceae bacterium
AAGTGGTTGTCTGGGCTCAAAAAATGCAGGAGCATAGTCCGCTGGCATTGCGCATGCTGAAACTTGGACTGAATGCCGAACTCGACGGGCAGATAGGGATTCAGGAATTTGCCGGTAACGCAACTTTGCTCTATTACCTCACCGAAGAAGCACAGGAAGGAAAGCACGCCTTCCTCGAAAAGCGTAAGCCTGATTTTAAAAAGTACCCGAAATTTCCGTAATGGCATCACTGAAAAGTTGGATCAAAGCGGCACGTTTGCGAACCTTGCCATTGGCTATGGCAGGTATCCTGACGGGAGCCGCCCTGGCGTATTTTGATGGCAGGCTCAATCCTGAAGTGACGGTTCTGGCTGTTGTAACGGCTTTGTTTATCCAGATTTTTTCGAATTTTGCCAACGACTACGGTGATTCGCAAAAAGGGACCGACAATCAGTACCGCGTTGGGCCGCAGCGAACGGTTCAGAGTGGTGAAATCACTCCGCGGCAGATGAGAGCGGGAATGGTTGTGTTGATTCTTTTAAGCCTGATATCCGGCATTTGGCTGATCACTGCAGGAACAAAAGGGCTGAACCTGACTGTTTTTTTTCTTTTTCTGGCTTTCGGAATTGTTGCCTTGATTGCGGCTTACCGTTACACGGCCGGCTCCAATCCATACGGGTATGCCGGGTTGGGTGATGTCGCAGTTTTTCTTTTCTTCGGAATTTTACCCGTAGCCGGAACTTATTTCCTGAATAGCCATCAGTTGAGTCCGGAGGTTCTTCTTCCGGCTTTGAGTATTGGTTTTTTTAGCACCGGAGTGCTGAACCTCAATAATATGCGCGACATTGAGAATGACCGGAATTCAGGAAAAAATACCGTGATTGTGAGGTTGGGAGGTGCCGCAGGGAAACGATATCACTCGCTGCTGATTGCCGGCGGAATGCTGGCATCGGTCATGTTCATGGCATTAAACGGAAAGTCAGTTTTTCATTGGCTGTTTCTGCTTGCATTTCCGCTGTTTGTCCGCGATTTGATCCAAATTAACCGGACTGCAGAACCTCGCAATTTAGATCCGTTTCTGAAAAAGCTATCGCTGACAACGTTGTTTTTTACGCTGCTTTTTTGGGTGGGAATTTGGTTGAACAGTCAGTAGAAAATCGTTCGGGAGTCAATAGTTGTCATTCATAGCCATGGTTCGTACTGAACTGAATGACGATGAATGACCTGATGACTGCGGCGACTTTTTCTAGTGCGAATCAATCTTTGCCCCGAAAGCCAGATCGCCTGCATCGCCCAGTCCGGGAACGATGTACGACATGGATGTCATGTCCGGATCAACAGCACCAATCCACAAGGTTACATTATCCGCAGTAATGTGCTTGGTTACATATTCCACGCCCTGAAGGCTCGCAATAATTACGACCAGATGAACATGTTTCGGATTCCCTTTTTTCAGGAGTGCGTGATAACCAACTTCCATGGAAGCGCCTGAAGCCAGCATCGGATCAGAAAGGATAACGTCTTTGCCATCGAGTAACGGGGTGGCCAGGTATTCGAATTCGATGTGAAATTCGCCGGCTTCATCGTATTTCCGGTAGGCTGAAATGAAGGCGTTTTCGGCGCGGTCAAAAATATTGAGCAGTCCTTGCTGAAGCGGTAATCCGGCACGTAAAATAGTTGCTAAAACAGGGTGTTGAACCAGGGTGGGGACTTTGGCAATTCCGAGAGGAGTTTTGATGTCAGTTTCTTCGTAATCCATTACTTTGCTGATCTCAATGGCAAAAATTTCGCCTAAACGCTGAAGATTTCTCCTGAACCTCATCGGATCTTTCTGAATTACTTCACAACGGATTTCTGAAATGAACTGGTTAAAGATGGAATTTGATTCCCCAAGAATATTTACTTTCATGATTTAAAAAGTTTCGGCGAAAGTAATTAAAATTCGCAAAACCAAAGGATGCTTTGCAATATAGAATTCAAAGAAATTAACGAAGTATGCCGTCTACTTTTTAAAATACCGCAGAATTTTGGGCAAGTGGTTTTGATGTACCGAATAATAGGTTTGTGCTGTGGCTCCAAATCCGGAGTAAAAGCGGGCCAGTCCCGGGATGTTGGAGCCCTCAAAATCGAGAACCATATTTTTGCCGGCATGGTTTTGAATATAATTGTCAATAAGCAAGAACATTGCGGAGTCTTTTGTTCCTTTGGGGTTTGACGAAGCTGCCAGATAGATACTTCCCCGATTGGAATTCAGGAAAAACGCTGCGGCAATCAGGTTGTTGGCCGAATCCCAGGCCCCGTAAATTTCGCCATGCCGGTTGTATAAAGCGTGGCTGATGACTTTGTGAAGTGCAGCATAATGCCTGGATCTGATTTCGGGAGATTTGCTTTTCAGGTTCGACCGGGTAAATTCCAGAAACAGGGAGATGTCATAAACCTGCGAAATGTAGACCTTGTTCAGTGCCGCTTTCCGGATGTTTCTCAGTGTGTTGGGATGGTATCCCCGGCGTAGTTGAGCCGCGCTGGCATCCAGAGGCAGGAGGTAGGTGGTGTTTGGTTTGAGCCTGAAGTGTGTGGTTGTAGGCGTGTTACCGAGGTTCAGGTTCATGTCGGTCAGCCTGAATTTTTTCGGGATCGCGTGCAGAAACTGGTTGACGATTTCAGGTTCAGGCGGAAAGTTTGAAAAGATACCGAGCTGCTGGGAGAAAAAAGGCTGGTAAATGTAGCTGATCCCGAATTTCCGGTTGTTTACCAAGGGCATGACGTAGAGGTAGTCGCCCCAGATAAGTGCATCCCAACGGGAGCATATCCGGTCGAGAAACCAGCTGCAGGCATAAACAATCCCGAAAGGAGAATTTTCAATGCACTGATCCCATTTCTGAAAATCAATGTCTTTGTAATGTACCAGGCGGATACCAGGATTACTCATGGGTATACTTTAAGGCTGTTTCCTGAATTTTTTCGAAAACCTTTCGCCACCCGAGCCATTGCCCCGAATCTTTCAACGATTCGTTGTGCCACAGGCTGATGAATGTGCCGTCGACTTTCTTTACTTCGAGCATCAGTTGCCCGATAACTTCCCACGCTTTTTCAGGCTCCAGATGCAGGTGATTTTTTAAAGCGACATCCATAACCTGAAACGGATGAATAATCAGGCTGGTACATTGGTTGGAGCTCAGGTCGAAGAACGGGAAAGCAGTACAGGTTCCGGCCCTGAAACCGGCCAGACTTGCAAAGCCCATGGTATAATCATCGGTAATACCTGATTTTAGCAAGGTTTGGTAGGTTTTCGGAAATCTTAGCTTCAGATAATGCTGGCGGCTTTTGGTCACCGGTTTCCGGATAATGTTTTCCAGGCGTTCTTTTTCTGTTTCAAATAACCATGGTTTCTGATTCGAAGCATACGACGGATGAATACCCACTTCGCATACCGAGGACAGGCTGCTGATCAGCTGGCGGAAGACCTTGTTTTTAAACGATACGTTTTTGTCGTATTCGTTCCGGTTGCCAATCAGGAAAAAGAACATGATGTGGTTGAGGAATCCTTTATAAGTATCCAGAATGTACTTGTAAGTGTCGTACGGGTCTTTCTGCAATCCGAGCGAAACGACAAACCGCATTTTCAGTTCATGCCAGTGTCCGCGAATGGCATCTTTTGACAAGGCACCGAGCCAGATCATAAAATTTTTATTCCTGAAGGCCCAGGCATTGTCGACATCAATGGTGGTGACGAAGCTGAAACTGCGTTTTTGTATTTTAAACTCCGGGAAATGCCTGATCATTTCATCCGAAATCCAGCGGGCCATTTGATCGACAACCGGGATGCGGTGCAGGCCCTGGCGGACCAGAATATTTTCGTTGTCCGAAAAGCGTTCATGCTCGTCGGTAATCTCGGTCAGGTATTCTTCGTAGCGGGTAAGCAGGTAAAAGGCGCAAGCAAAGGGATCGAAGGGGAGGAATGAGTCTTCGGAAGTCGGGAAAAACAGCCGTGCCTGGCGAAATTCGACTTCTTTAATTTCCTGAGGGGTAATATGCTTCTCAAATAAAAGGGGGTGGGCCTTCAGAAATAATCCGGAAGAAAATCCGGTTGCTGAATAATTGACTTTCGGCAGCACGGATTGTTGGAATTCGGCTACATCTGTGGTAAATACAACTTGGATTCCAAGTATGGTCTGAAAAATAAATTCGAATGTAAACCCGACTCGTGGGGTCACATCAGGGACAAAAATCAAAATCGTCGTATGGTCAGTCTTTTCCACTATCAAAAGTTAATTCCAAATTCTAAACTAATTGTCTTTACGAAGGAATAACCTTATTCGTTGTTCGATTCTGATTGTTCTGCACCATTCTGTAATGAAGGGCAGGAGTCTTCTTCTGCGATCAGATCAATCCTTCGTCGGCGAAGCTAAAATACGTATCATTCCCGATAATCAGGTGGTCGAGAACAGGAATATCCATGTGTTTCCCGGCTTCTTTGATCTTTTTAGTGATTTCTTTGTCGGCTTCACTTGGGATGAGGTTGCCCGACGGGTGATTGTGGCACAAAATCATGGAGCTGGCCAGCTTGTCGAGTGCCACCTTCAGGATGATACGCACATCAATTACAGTTCCGGCAAGTCCTCCCTGGCTGACCATCATTTTGTCGATCACCAGGTTGTTGCGGTTGAGCAGCAGTATCCAGAACTCTTCGTGCGGAAGATCGCTTAGCAGTGGTCTGAAAATGGAAGCCGCATCCGAACTGGTTACCACTTTGGGTTTTTCGTCGGGCTCCGTTTCTTTTCTTCGCCGTCCCAGCTCCATAGCCGAAGCGATGGTAATGGCTTTGGCCGGACCTATACCTTTAAATTTCTGAAGGTCGTTAATGCTTTTTTTGCCCAACTCGTTGAGGTTGTTGTTCACCGAAGCCAGGATCCGGCGTGATACTTCAACGGCAGATTCTTCGGGGTTGCCCGAGCCGATCAGGATAGCCACCAGTTCGGCTTCCGATAGCGAGCGAATCCCTTTGGCCAACATTTTTTCGCGCGGACGGTCTTCAACAGCCCACTCTTTAATACTTAGTTTTTTGTACATATGCGTGAAGTGTTGTGTCAGACTAAGTTATGA
>JAEUSS010000568.1 GCA_016788685.1 Prolixibacteraceae bacterium
ACGACTCGCAGCGTCAGGCAACCAAAGAAGCCGGAGAGATTGCAGGGCTGAATGTTCGTCGTATCATCAACGAACCGACAGCTGCAGCTTTGGCTTACGGACTGGACAAAATGCACCGCGAAATGAAAATCGCCGTATTCGACCTTGGTGGCGGTACTTTCGATATTTCAATCCTGGAATTGGGCGAAGGTGTATTCGAAGTAAAATCAACCGACGGTGACACACACCTGGGTGGTGACGACTTCGACCAAACCATTATCGACTGGCTTGCTGCTGAATTTAAAAACGACGAAGGTATCGACCTGCGTCAGGACCCGATGGCTTTACAGCGTTTGAAAGAAGCTGCCGAAAAAGCGAAAATCGAATTATCAAGCTCGACGCAAACTGAAATCAACCTGCCATACATTATGCCGGTAAACGGTATTCCGAAACACCTGGTAAAAACACTGACCCGCGCCAAATTCGAACAACTGGCCGACAAGCTGATCCAGGCAACTATTGAACCATGCCAGAAAGCATTGAAAAATGCAGGACTACAGGCCAGCGACATCGACGAAGTTATCCTGGTTGGAGGTTCAACCCGTATTCCTGCCGTTCAGGAAAAAGTACAGCAGTTATTCGGAAAAGCTCCTTCGAAAGGCGTAAATCCTGACGAAGTGGTGGCTATCGGCGCCGCTATTCAGGGTGGTGTACTAACCGGCGAAGTGAAAGACGTATTGTTGCTCGACGTTACTCCGCTTTCGCTCGGTATTGAAACTATGGGTGGTGTAATGACCCGACTGATCGAATCGAACACCACGATTCCGACCAAAAAGTCAGAAACATTTACCACAGCCAGCGACAATCAGCCTTCGGTTGAAATCCACGTGCTGCAGGGCGAACGCCCAATGGCCAGCGGAAACAAAACCATCGGCCGTTTCCACCTCGACGGACTTCCACCGGCAATGCGCGGCGTTCCGCAGATCGAAGTAATGTTCGACATCGATGCCAACGGTATTCTGCATGTAACTGCTAAGGATAAAGCAACCGGCAAAACACAGTCAATCCGTATTGAAGCATCTTCAGGCTTGACTGATGCTGAAATTAAACGGATGCGCGACGAAGCTGCAGCCAACGAAGCTGCCGACAAAGCCGCCCGTGAGAAAGTAGACAAACTGAACCAGGCTGACAGTCTGATTTTCCAGACAGAAAAACAGTTGAAAGAGTTTGGCGACAAATTACCGGCTGATAAAAAAGCTCCGATTGAAGCGGCTCTTGGTAAACTGAAAGCGGCTCACTCATCGCAGGATCTGGCTGCTGTTGACGCTGCCACTGCCGAACTGAATGCCGTATTCCAGGCTGCTTCGCAGGAAATGTACAATGCTCAGGCCGGTGGCGCGCAGGCTGATCCCAACGCCGGACAGCAAGCCAACGCAGGCGGAAGCAACAAACAAGACGGCGAAGTTACTGACGTCGACTTTGAAGAAGTAAAGTAAAAGCCAAAAACAAGGATTAATATCTATATTCAAACCGCTGTAAACACTTAGTTTACAGCGGTTTTTTATTTTATTATTTATGCTTACTTATTGATATATCCGATTATTTTTTGTATATTTGCTACATATTTGTTACGCGACTTAAATAACAGTAAGGTGCGACTAATAAATACTTATCACTACTTATTCATTCTAAAAACGATTGATATGCCTGGTAGCAAATTTATTCTTCCAAAGACATGTGAAAACTGCGGTGCTCAGTTCAATGCTAAAACTGTGTATTCAAAGTTTTGCTCAAAGAAATGTTCGGAGGCTGCAACTCGTAAAAAGAAGGTACAAGAAAAACAAGAGGAACAACGCCAACAGTTAGCCGAGCAAATTCCAACAGACCGACCTTATATTTCAATTGCTGAAGCTGTAGTTTTATTTGGCATTTCAAGAGATACCATTTACCGCCAAATCAGAAAAGGTAATATCCCAGCCGTCAACCTTGGGGAGCGATTAACCCGCATTAGTCGGGTTCACATAGAGGCTATGTTTCCAAAGGTTGAAATTGCTAAAGCAATTCAACCAACAATCACAAAACAAGAAATCAATTTTGACCCTGCCAATTGCTATACCATTGGCGAAATCTCTCAGAAATACGGCGTTTCACTTTCTACAGTTGATAAAACGATACGCAAGTGTAGCATTCCCAAAAAACAGATAGGAAAATTCGTTTATGTTCCTAAAGTCGAAATTGACCGATTATTCGCTAACAAATAAAAAGCAGTACCATGAAAAAGAAACTCGCAAAAACCAAATGTACTGTAAAGCTTCGCAAATCAGAATATCACAACGAATGGTATTTGATACTCGAAAGCTATCCTGTTTTCAATAATGGTACTGATAAACCTCAACGAATCATTGAGGCACTCAATAGGACAATAACAAGCCCTGTTTGGGATAAAACAAGAACCGCTCGCACTTCTGCCGATGGGGCAAAAACATTTAAACCGAAAAGGGATGTAAACGGTATCATTCAATGTAAAAGTATCATTGACCAGGAAGCCTGTGTTTTCGCTGATGGTGTCCGCAGTATTCGCCAAAAGGAATATGACAATGCCGATTTATATACAGAGAAAGAAGCTGAACTTGCGGTTCAGAACCAACGCCAGCAAATAGATTTTATTGAATACTTTTTGAAAGTTTCAAAAGACAGACACCGCAACAGCTCCCAATCAATTATAGTAAATTGGAATCGTGTCGGGGAATTGTTGAAGCTTTTTACTAATAATCAGTCGCTTCCGTTCTCTCAAATAACCCTGAGTAAAGCCGAAGAAATTCGCCGTTTTATGCTTACAGCTCCATGTGGTGGCAACAAAAAGGGCACAGTATCACATAATACCGCAGCCACTTATTACAGCATATTTAAAGCCGGTTTAAAACAAGCTTTTATTGATGGATATTTGACCGTAGATATTTCAGCCAAGATTAAAGGCATACAAGATCAGGAAAGCCGCAGGGAACACCTTTCAGTTGAAGAATTAAACATACTGGCAGAAACACCATGCGACCGCCCTATTTTGAAGCGTGCAGCCCTATTCTCAGCCTTAACAGGTGTTCGCCATTGTGATATTCAAAAGCTCAAATGGAAAGAAATACAAGTTGTCGGCGAACAAGTCCGCCTCAACTTTACCCAACAAAAAACAAAGGGGGTTGAATATATGCCAATCTCAGAACAAGCCTATGAGCTTTGCGGAGAACCCGGCAAGCCGGAACAACTTGTATTTGAAGATTTGCCAGACCCCTCTTGGATTTCGGGACCATTAAAGCGATGGATAAAATCCGCAGGTATTACCCGAAATATAACTTTCCATTGCTTCCGTCATACTTATGCAACCTTGCAGCTTGCAGGTGGAACAGATATTTACACCGTTTCCAAGATGTTAGGGCATACCAATGTAAAAACAACACAGATTTATGCTAAAGTTGTAGATGAGAAAAAACAGAAAGCAACCAAAGCAATCAAAATCAATATTAAAAACGATACTAACCTATGAATCTACCAATAGCCCAAAGTATATTACATGGGGCATTACGCCCCAGTAATAAGCCTGATATTCCATTTCAGGCATTAGCTCGCAAGTTCAATAATTTACCTTCTGAACTCAATGATATTGAAAAACTTTTCATTTCCGAGTTAGGCAATTACGCTATATTCGATTTTGAAAAAGCTGTTGCAATCAACAATATTGCACCAGATGAATACACCTCGATAAAGGAATACACAATTAAGCCTAAAATTGAAATCTCAAAAGAAGAATCATTACAGACACCGCAAACAATCTTTTACAATGCGATTGTAAACGCCGAAGCCACACGGATTAAAATCGCCCTTCTTAATTATTCTACTGTCGTACAGTCAAATATTGACACAAGACAAGAACTCAAAGAAACATTACGGCTAATAAAATCCCACATAAAAAAGGCTTCTGAAACAGTGGACATATATTTTCAGGTCGTACAAACAAATCTTGTAAAGCTGTATTATGAATTAACCATTTCTTTTAATGTACTTCTTACTGAAAATGATTTTACTGCTTTTGAAGATTTGTACTTAGAGTGCTTTAACCGTTACCCTTCAAATGAAGAGTTAAACGCATATCAAGCCACCAAATTAATACACGAGGCACAAACACATATAGCCCTAAACTATGACATTCAAAGAACTCAAAACTTGCTCGGTGATATTTGCAGCTCAATTGAATTAAATCCCCATAATTCAACACTGTTTACGGTTGGCATTGCACTTGAAAATTATTTGTTTTTGAAACAAACAAATCAACCTATCCCCACTTTCGACCAATTAATTAACAGCGATTTTGTAAACCTGATTACAAAGGAACAAAAGAGCATTTTAAGGCAGCGTTACGAAAGAGAAGAAATTGCAATTGACAGAGCCAACGCTATTGATGATATTTTTACCGAATTTTCGTTTGGCAACCCAATCCAAAACACACTATCTATTACAAATAACTTATCTGTATTCCTGAATCAGCAAAAGGATATTTATTTGAAAGACCCAAGTGCAATTTATAAGGTGGTAATTGAAAAGCAAATAAGTGATAGCAAGAAAAAGCCGCAGCCAACTGTCAAGCCGATGCAAATCAAATCAAAATTAGCCATTGCACACAAACACTTAGCATTTCTAAATGGCGTAAATCCACAGAATAATGAAAGAATAATGTCGGAAAGTGATTACAAATTAATGATTGCTTATATAGAACACCTTATCCAGCATGACAGCATTCCTAAAATTACAAAGAAAATACCAAGGGCTAATCTGGGTAAAACCTGGTTTCGATACTCGATATATCTTGTTCACAAAGAATTATATTCTTCAATTCAGGATAATTGGATTGAATTTATGCAACAGGCATTTGATGAATTTTCCCCGAAGGTAGTAACATTCTCTACTCTTAAAACGAAATTTAGCCAACAACCAAGCGGTTACAACCAATTTATCAAGAAAGTTTTGGGGTAATTATTTTGGGTAATCCAAATAACGAAAGGTAAATGAGTAAAACTCTCATTTACCTTTTTTTATTTTTATCGACATACATACTGTATATCAATGATATATGAAAATATAATAGGTAAATAGGGTAAGGGATTTTTACCTCTGGGTTACCCTTTTTTTACCTAATCTTTTTGTACCACTATTCCATTTCGGAGTAGTGGTTTTCTTGTTATTGGCACACCTGAAAATCAAATCGCCGAAAACTTTTTACACAATGTTTTCAAACGAGATTTCATTTAATGATATGCCTCAAGCTTTGGCATATTTAATTGGTAAGGTTGAAAGATTAGAAGCCTTGCTTAGTGCAACAAAGTCAGAATTTCCCGAATCTGACAAGTGGTTTAACTTACAGGAATTGTGCAGTTATTTGCCCGACAAGCCAGCCCGGCAGACTGTTTACGGTTGGAT
>JAEUSS010000573.1 GCA_016788685.1 Prolixibacteraceae bacterium
CGGGTTTGCGTTTGCGTAATTCAGTCAGACCCAGCGTACTCAGTAATTCGGTTGCTAAAGCATGGTTTTTATCTGGTTGAGCAAACCGGATGTTTTGTTCTACTGTCATGTTCGGGAATAAGGCATAGTCCTGAAACATTAAACTGACATTACGTTTTTGCGGAGCGAGGTTGATCTGCTGGCCGGAATCGAACCAAACCGTATGGCCAAATCGGATTAACCCTTTGTCGGGAGTTAAGAGTCCGGCCAGGATTTTTAGAAAGGTAGTTTTTCCTGCTCCTGACTGGCCGAAAAGAGCGACCAGCTCGCCGGTCTGTATGGTGGTCTGAATCTTCAAATTCATGGGGCCCTGGGCGGTCAGCATCATTTTCTCAATGTCGATAAGGATCACATTATTTTCCATGCACCGTATTTTTTATTGATACTGTAAATTGTTGTAAGCAAGGCTAGTGAGGTTAGGAACAGAATCAATGCATACTGGTTTGCAGCTTCAAAATTAAGCGATTGTACTTCGTCGTAAATGGCAATGGAAGCAACACGGGTTTCTCCCGGCATATTTCCGCCCACCATCAGTACAATTCCAAACTCGCCGATGCTGTGAGCAAAAGTAAGGGCAACAGCCGTTATGACAGATGGTTTGATGTTGGGGAGCAAAACCTTGAAAAAGGTGACTGTTTTTGATTTTCCGAGCGTGTATGATGCTTCGCGCAGGCTTTCGGGCAAAGCGCGTAATCCGTTATGCAGCGGCTGAACCATAAACGGGAGACTGAAAATTACTGAAGCAACCAGTATGCCCTCAAACGAAAATGCAAGCCTGACATCGAACACCTGATCCATCCAGTTGCCGAACCAATTGCGCGGACTATATATCACCAGCATGTAATAACCAATCACCGATGGTGGCAGCACCATGGGCATGCTTACCAGGGCCTCAATGAGCGGCTTAAATTTAATTCTGGAATAAGTTAACCAATAGGCAAAGGGCAGTCCGATTACAATCAGAATGACGGTGGTTGAGGCTGCCAGTTTTAATGTAAGCCAAAGGGTTTCGGCAAATTGGGTATCCATTGGTGTTGCAGTTTTTTATTATTGATTCTCAGACATCAGATTGATCTGCAGCTAAGATTTGTTCATCAGTGCGATTTCGTTAGCTTTTACCAGAGCTTCAACTTCATCGCCGATTTTTAGTTCAAGAGCATCAACCGAGCGTGTTGTGATCGCTGATGAGATCGTATGGTCTTGAAATTGTAACCTGACTTTACTCAGTAATGCTCCACGTTCTATTTGCCGCACCGTACATTTCATTCGGTTACGCATGCTGATGATCCCCGACAAGTTTTTGGCAAGCGATACTTCTGTTTCTTTGAAAACAACATCGGTGATTTTTCCTGTCTGAAGCCAGTCTGGCGGTGTGGCTGACTGTATGAGCAGAGCGGTAAAAAGATGTTTGTCAACGTTAATGTCAATCAGGAGTATTGCCCCTGACTGTTGTACCTGGGTGATTATTCCGGTTAATTTGTTCATCGTGGTGTAGCGTGTTCGTTTAAATATTTCGGAAGCTATTGGTTTTTGAGGATACTTAACGAACTGAATATCCAAATTTTTCAAAGTCGGTTTTACAGGCCGGGCTTAAGACATAGTTCATGAACATTGTTGTTTCAGGATTAGATTTGCGCTTTTTTATCAGCACTAAGGCTTGTTCAACGGGCCGATAACTTTGAGCATCAGGAACAAAATAGCTGCCTTTCATGTTGGGGGCAACAATCAGGGCGTAGGCCAGAAATCCGACTTCAGCATTTCCCGTTTTCGCAAATTGAGCAGCCTGGGCCACATTGCCGGCATACACCAGTTTGTCTTTAACTTTGTCATAAAGGTGGTAATGCTTCAGGCATTCAACAGCCCGGTCTCCATATGGCGCCAGTTCCGGTTGGGCAACAGCGATGTGTTTTATTAATTTGCCGGCAAGAATATCCATACCTTTTGAAACATCAAGCGTATTGCTCCATATGATCAGTTTGCCCAGTGCATAGACGTGCACCTCACCCGAAACCATTCCCATGGCTTTTAGTTTGTCCGGAAATTCTCTGTCGGCGGCCATAAACAGATCAAAATCAGCTCCGTTTATGATCTGCTGAGCTAAGGCTCCCGAAGCTCCGAAAGTCAATTCAATCCGGCCGTCCGGATTTGCGGCAATGTACCTTGTCTTTATTTCTTCCATGGCCAAACGCAGGTTCGCTGCAGCAGCAATTTTTATGGTTTGTCCCTGAACACCTACGCTGAAAGCTGTTAGCAGGAATATGAATATTTTTTTCATCATCAATTTTCGCCGATTTACTAATTTTTCGGGTTATTCCCTAAATATAACAAAAAAAGGAAGTCAAGCTTCAAGATCCGGCGATACTCTAAAGTCGAAATTGCCACTATTGTTCAACTCTTTTTATACCGAAAGAGATTCTCCCGGTAAATTTTTTTCACACAAATACTGAAAATTTGGATAAAAGTGTTTAGTTTTAAGTAAGAATAAGGGGGACATGTTTAAAATCAGATTATTTCCAATTTCTATTTTGCTTTTAGGTCTCGGAATAACTTTCATTATTTCCTATTCTGCATTTCGGGATATGAATCAATTATCCAGGCAGGAATTTGAAGCTGATTGTCAGGAACTGGAAAATAAAATTCAGATACAGCTAAAAGCAAATGCACAGATTTTGTACAGCAGCGCGGCTTTCATATCAAGCTCCGATTCCATTACCCGAGCGGAATGGAGAGAATTTCAATACCTCAACAAATCGCATCGCGAACTGCCCGGTATTCGTGGAATAGGTTATTCTGTAGTGGTACCCAAGCATCAGGTTCGTGAATTTGAAAAGCGAATTGGAAGTGAGGGGTATCCGGAATTTAAAGTCAGACCGGCAGGACAGCGAGATATTTATACGTCAGTAGTTTATATTGAACCATTCTCAAAACTCAATTTGTATGCGTTAGGCTATGATGCCTACACCGATCCCGTCAGGAAAAGAGCGATGGATTGGGCATTGAATCATGATTTGGCTACAATTTCGGATAAAGTTGTGTTGATTCGGGACTTAGACGGGATTGAGCAGGTGGGGGCTATAATGTTCGCTCCGGTATTTAAACGTGGGCTTCCGAAAGAAACAACAGACGAAAGAAAATCGGCCCTGTTAGGGTGGGTCTACAGCCCTTTCGAAATGGATGAATTACTGAAAAATACTTTGGGGCAATGGGATTATGAGTCAATACGCCTGAAAGCATATGATGATGAGGCGATGGTTCCGGATAAATTGTTGTTTGACAGCGATGCGGCTTTAAATGTCAACCATGCAACTGAGCCGGAATTCATTTACAATATACCCTTGAATTTTAATAATAAATTGTGGATGCTTAGCTTCAACAGATATTCCAGGGCGGAGCCTCTGCTGTCTTCCAGAATTATTTTTGTTATTATTAATGGGGTTATTTTCAGTGTGTTGCTTTTTGTTTTGGTTGTTAGTCTGATCAGTGCGCGTACCAGATCGGTTCAGATACAGGTATTGAATGACGAGCTAAGGAAAGCAAATATGAATAAAGACCGTTTTATTTCGGTACTGGCTCATGACCTGAAAAGTCCGTTCAATGCATTGCTTGGATTCTCCGAACTTTTGGCAGAAAACTTTGATGATTACAGCAAAGAAGAGTCAGGATTTTATGCAAACAGGCTGTATGCTACTGCCAAATTTACCTATTCACTATTGGAAGAGTTGTTGTTGTGGGCAAGGCTTCAGTCTGATCAGTTCCCGTTTTCTCCGGAACGGCTCCATCTGAACGAACTGTGTAAAAACCTGATTGATGATTATACCTTGTTGGCAGAGGAAAAGGGTATCGCGCTTTCTTATGAAGCTGAAGATTTGTATGTAAAAGCCGATGAGTTTATGCTGAAAACCATTCTGCGGAACCTTTTGGGCAATGCCATCAAGTTTACCCGCGAGGGAGGGGCAATAAATCTTAAGGCCGTTAAGGATGGCAATAAAGTCATCGTGTCGGTTTCCGATTCAGGAATAGGTATGTCGCCTGAAGAAATATCAAAGTTGTTTGATATTTCCAGAGTGCACTCAAAGTTGGGAACAGCTAACGAGAAGGGTACCGGATTGGGATTAATGCTTTGCCGGGATCTGGTTGGCAGGAATGGGGGCGATTTATGGGTTGAGAGTGCTGCCGGCGTTGGCAGTGTCTTTCGGTTCTCTGTTCCGGTTGCCGACAACTGATGCGGAAATACCTTGTTCGCTTTGGCTCATTGCCCCTCCTGCGGATTCCTGAATTTTTATATCTTCGTTTTAATCAAATTCATAATTTATGAAAAAAATATGCCTTTCGGTGACATGTGCCGTTCTTTCGTTTTTTGCATATGCGCAAACGGAAAAGCAAGAACAATTAATCAAGAAGAACTGGAATTTCGGAGCCTTGCCGGCGATTACTTTTGACACCGATCTGGGCTTTCAGTACGGAGGTTTGATTGATATTTATAATTACGGCGATGGAACCCGCTATCCGAAATACAACCACAAATTATATTTTGAAGTTTCGCGCTTTACCAAGGGGAGCGGAATTAACCGGTTTTATTACGATTCAGACCAGCTCATCAAAGGTTTGCAGACGACTTTCGATCTGAGCTACCTTTCCGATATGGCTTACGATTTTTACGGATTTAACGGTTATGATGCCGTATATATGGCCGATTGGGCCGATGATACTTCCGGAGACTACATCACCAGGATGTTTTATAAATACGACCGAAAACTGTTCCGTTTTAAAGCTGATATTCAGGGCAGGCTTGTTGGCGATCATTTTCGATGGATTACCGGCTGGAACTTCCAGAATTTCAAAGTTGGTTCGGTGAATCTCGATAAACTGAACAAAGGAAAAAGCGAAGAAGATAAGCTCCCCGAAACTGACGGGTTGTATGAAAAATACATCCAGTGGGGAATTATTTCGGGCGATGAGGTTGACGGGGGATTTGTTCCGACATTTAAGGGCGGAATCGTTTTTGATACCCGCGATAATCAGCCGAGTCCGATGAAAGGAGTGTGGACCGAGGCTGTTATCGAAGCATCTCCCAAAATCTTAGGAGCCGAAGCTTCCTTTTCCAGGTTTAGTCTGACTCATCGGCAGTATTTTACATTAGTTCCCAATAATTTATCTCTGGGCTATCGGTTGGCTTATCAGACAACCCTGGGCGGAAAAGTCCCTTTTTATTACCAATCGCAGGTAATTACTTCCGTGATGACCAGTGCAACCTCCGAAGGACTTGGCGGAGGTTCGACCATGCGGGGTATTTTGCGCAACCGTGTCATCGGCGACGGTGTTTTTTATGGAAATATCGAAGCCCGCTGGAAATTTGTCCGGTTCAACTTCATTAAAAATAATTTCTACCTTGGGCTGAACGGTTTTACCGATTTTGGCCGCGTAACAAAGAAAATTGATTACCATACCGGATTCATAAATTTAGATGGCGATGCATCTCAGAATTTTAAACCGAATGCAGAAAAAATGCATTTTTCATACGGAACCGGGCTGATTGTTGCCATGAACGAAAATTTTGTGATTGCTATGGATTACGGCCTGGCAGCCAGAAAACAGGATGGAAAATCCGGATTTTATATGGGGCTGAATTACATGTTCTAGTATTGAAAATTGACAAAGAAATTCGGGGTTATCCCAAACGACTGAACATAGGTTGTTTCGTTAAAGGTCGTCGTATCGAAATTAAAATCACGCGAATAGATATCGTTGTAATTTTCCTGATTAAGTACGTTGATGACCGACATGCCCAGTTTTATCCTGACTTTCTGAACCTGGAAATTATAATTGGCAGCAAGGTCCAATCGTTTGAAATCGGGCAGTCGGTTGTATACAAATCGGGCTGTCAGTGTTTTATCTACAGTTTGGCTCTCGATGTAGGGTTGTCCGGTCGAATAAATCCACATTCCCGAAAAATTCCATTTTTTCCAGACGAGTAAATTAGTCCATTTAAATTCGTGCGTTTTTTCGAATGGTGCCGGAATAGCTTCGTTTTGATTGATTTCGTTGAAATTGCGCGTTGCTCTGCTGTGTGAATAAGAGATCCAGCTGGTAAACCTGTTGCTTTCATATTTAAGGAGAAGATCAAGTCCTGTTGCCCTTCCTTCGCCGGTGATGAACTTTCCGGGCAGGATAATTCGTTTTTGCTGCCCCGGACGGATAAAACTCCCGGGATCGATGTTTTTCTGAAACGGAGGGATGTAGAGGAACATCTGGAGTCCGTTAATGGTTTTGTAATAGACTTCGGCATCCATAGAAAACCGCTTGTAGCTGAAGGTCGAGCCGGCAATGAAATGGTCGGATGACAATACCGGATGTTTTTCGTTGTCGGCAATTACCCAGAAATCACGGTTATAACCATATGATTGCGATGGATTTACTTTGCTCAGAAACTGAAAATATCTTCCGGTTGCAAATTTCAGATTGAAGAGCTCGTTGATGCGGTAGTTGCCCGAAAGGCGGGG
Organism: Prolixibacteraceae bacterium; assembly: GCA_016788685.1. Classification (GTDB taxonomy): domain Bacteria; phylum Bacteroidota; class Bacteroidia; order Bacteroidales; family Prolixibacteraceae; genus Aquipluma. The sequence continues at coordinate 6,540 of JAEUSS010000573.1, forward strand.
TTCGTAGTATAGCCTGTCGGATTGAGAGTAGCTGTTAACCCTTCCGCCGAGTTTAATATTCAGGTTTTTAACCGCCTGGGTGTTGAATTGCAAAAAGGAAGAATAGAGCCAGGACGAATTGGCAATATCACTGTAATAGGCATCAGTTCCTGCATTTTTCAGGTAGGTGAATTCGTTGTATTTGGTCTGAAATCCGAAGCTGATCATGTTTTTTAGATCAACAGCGAATTCGTTCTTCAGGGATGCCGAAAAATCGTTCAGTTCATTTTCTTCGTAGGTCTCAAAAAGTTCGATGCTTACGTTTTTTCCTTTCCGGCTTGAAACTTCGGTTTGGTTATCGTACTGATTCTGATACCCGGAGTAGCCTACCTGAAGGTTGGAAAAGAATTTTTCCCTCCATTGTTTGAGCCATGAAAAGCTGAAACCGTAGTTTCCCCAGTTGACATCGTCAGTACTGCTGGAGAATTGTTGCCTGATTTTTCCCTTTCCGGAGCTGGATAAAAAGTCTTTTCCTCCGAAAACACTGACCGACATTTTCTCTCTTTCGCTTTTGCTGAAAGTTAGTTTGGCATTGTAATCATAGAAATAAAATCCGGGATTTAGCTGAACGATGCTGTTGGTTGACAGGCTTGAATTTACTTCTTCAACTTGGTTTTCGAGCAGTTCATCGACCAAATAATTGGGATAAATATCGGCATATGAGCGCCTTCCGGCCATTACGAGTGTTAGTTTTTCCGAGAACGGAACTTCTGCCATCAGGTTTCCGCTGATCAGGTTAAGCCCTCCGCTTATTCGGGGGGCGTACTTGTTCCCGGTTTTTCCTGTGATGTCAATAATTCCCGAAAGCCGTTCCCCGTACCGCGAGTCAAAACCTCCTTTGTATATCTGGATGTCCTTCACTACACTGGGATTGACAGACGAAAATGTACCGAAAAAATGATCCAGGTTGTAGAGTGTAAAACCATCAAAAAGTACCAGGTTCTGATCTCCCGTCCCGCCGCGGATGTTCAGTTCGGAAGTGCCTTCGGAGTAGCCAACGCCCGGCAACAATTGTATTGTCCGGAAGATATCGGTTTCGCCCATGTTGGGTAAATTCACAAAACCAACCGGATTAATTGTTGAATGGCTCGTTTCTTTATTCTGATCGATCATTTTTATCCGCGCTTCCCGGATCTGAACAGATTCCAGTTTCATGTCTTTCTGCTTCATTCTGAATGTTATCGCGGCAGTCGAATCGGCAATCGCAAAGATGCTGTCGATCGGTTGGTAACCCAGGTATTGAATATTCAGGCGAAGTGATTTGGTTGCCGGAATGCGGAAAGTAAAGGTGCCGTTAACCGAGGAGGCCAGAAAAAGGTTTTGGTCGGGAAGGAAAATGCTGGCATGCGGGAGCTGCTCGCCCGAAATCCGGTCGGTAATCAGGCCGGAAATGTGGCAGTAACTTTGTCTTTCGGATATCCTGGCCGAATATTCGGGGATAATCAGGTAGTTACCGAATTTTTTGCGGACAATATACCCTGTGTTTTTAAGGATTTGCTCTAGAATATCTTCCGGACTGTTACCTGTAAAGGTTCCTGAAACCCGATGTTCTGACATTGTTTTGGAATCGAAAGCAACCGTGAGGTTCAGGCTTTTTGAAACCTGAAGCACAGCTTCGGATACCGGGGTGGCGTTGAAAATAAATGAGTGCGGCTGAGCAAAACTTCCGGATGGAAACAGAAAGAAATAAAAAAAGAGAAGACATGGAAGTACAGGCAGAAGTGTACTATTTTTTAGGCTTGATGCTGATTTTATTCCCGTTTTTGATTTCATACTCTAATTTCATCGGTAAACAAACCGTTTCCAATACTTCGATCAGGTTTCTGTTCGAGAAGTTCGCCGTAATAAAACGATTCTCGACTCCTCTTGATTTGATGCTGACATTAAATTGTCGTTCAATCTCTTCAAAAATAGAAATTAAAGGTATGCTGTCAAAATGAAATTCGCCGGTTCTCCATCCGGCCATTTCATCGGTCGGAAGGTTGCTGGTTTTTATGAGTCTGGCTGAAACCAGGTCCACTTTTTCTCCGGGAAGAATAACCAGACTTTCTCCGTTGGCTGAAACTTTTACTTTCCCGGTTATACATGAAACACTGAACTGATTGCGGCGGGAGTATACGTTTAGCGAAGTTCCGAGAACCTCAACAGTTCCCAGTTTGGTTTTTACAACAAACGGAATCCCTTTCTGAACAGAAAAAAAAGCTTCACCATCGAGTTTCAGGATACGTTTTTCTGTAAATCCGGACTTGGAATAACTGATTTTCGAACCGGCATTTACGTTTACATTTGAGCCATCCGGCAAGGTGTATTCAATGTGCTGGCCTTTATCGGCAATAATCCGATTAGGTTTGGGGTAGAAAAAAAAGGTCGTTAAAAGTGCAATCAGGACAAATGAAGCAGCTGCCGGCCAGTATATCTGAAGGTTCCGGACGGGTGCCTGTTTGTTTTTCAGTTCTATTTTTGACCGTATCAAGTCGAGCGCTTCGGCTTTGCTTTTTCTTTGAGGAATACGGTATCCTTCAACAAAAGTGCTGATCTTTTCGTTTGGAGTCAGCTCATCAAAATGGGCTTTCGAAAAATCTTGAAGGTCAATATGTCTGTTTTTTCCCGTTTCCACAGTTTATATTTTTTGCTCTATTTCTTTATGAAGGTGCTCCAGTGCTTTTTTCATTCTTTTTTCAACAGCTTTTACGCTGATGTTGAGGTTTTTGGCTATTTCGTTGTAAGTTAGTCGTTCCATGCGGTTCATCAGGAAAACAGTCCTGCATTTTTCGTTTAGCTCGGCAAGCACACGCTGCAGTTTCTGATCAAATTCCCTGACTTCCATCTCAAATTCAGGAGTTTCAAAAGTCCGGTCTTCAACTATGGTTTGCTGAAGT
>JAEUSS010000189.1 GCA_016788685.1 Prolixibacteraceae bacterium
CCACCTGTTGCCTTCTCTTGACCTGAGAAACATTCCAAACAAAGCTTTTCCGCTTCATCTCAGGCTCGGATATTACGCGCTGATTCCCCTGCTGATCATGGGCTTTTCGGGATTGATCTGGTCATATCCGTCCTATTACAAAGGTCTTGAAAAGCTATTGGGGGATAAACTTGGGAAACAACGCTTCGACAAACCCATTGAATTGCCGATCCGTCCCGACAGCCTGACAGCGTACCGGGTTCCGATCGCCAATCTGATCCACACCGTTGATTCGGCCTTGACTTATCCGGCAAAAATTTACCGGATTGATTTTTCGGAAGATGCCAGCCATTCGGTCATGATCAGGAAAAAATCGGCTGCTTTTTTTGCCTATGACGCAGCAGACAAAATTCAACTCAATCCGTATTCAGGAGAAATTATTGAAATTGACCGTTTTAAAGACTGGAGTTTCAGCTCTAAAATCGCTGCCCTGATCCGGACGTTACATGTCGGTTCGTTCATCGGGTTTACCTCGAAACTGATTTATTTCCTTGCTGCTCTGGTAGCCACCAGCCTTCCGGTTACAGGCCTGATCATCTGGACAAAAAAAATCAAACAGAAACGCCAGTTCAGACAACGGATGAAGTAGAGCCGCACCGACCAGACAAAAAAACAGGATAAACAGGCTATCAAAAGGAAAGATTCGTTTATTTTACAGGAACTAATCAACTGAAAAAACTGATGAAACGCGTTTCTCTACTTTTGTCATGCCTGTTCATTGTCGTAATTGGCTTCGCCCAACCTATTGATCCTTCTCTGTATTCTGCCCCGATAAAAGTGGCCTGCATTGGCAACAGCATCACCAAAGGCTCTACCATTCCCGACCGACCCCGAGACTCGTACCCCTCGCAACTCGGACGGATGTTAGGCGAAAAATGGGTGGTCCGAAACTTTGGAGTTGGCGGCCGTACCATGCTGAAAAAGGGCGATTTCCCCTACTGGAATGAAGAAGCATATGTTCAGGCCAAAGCATTTTTGCCCGATGTGGTCATCATCAAACTGGGAACGAACGACACCAAACCCCAGAACTGGAAGTATTCTGATGAATTTTTGGCTGATTACCGGGCAATGGTCCGGGAGCTGAAAGCACTTCCCTCGCATCCGAAGATTTACCTCTGCAAACCGGTGCCGGCTTATGCCAATGCCCAATTTAAAATCAACGATTCAATTATCGTCCATGGGGTAATTCCGGCGGTCGAGAAACTGGCAAAAGAAGAAAACCTCCCGGTAATCGATCTGTTCAGTGCCCTCTCCGGAAAAGAATCACTTTTCCCGGATAAGATTCACCCCAATGCCGAAGGCGCCGGACTGATGGCCAAAACCATCTGTAAAACGCTGACCGGAAACAACGGTGATTTGGTTCCGGCACAATATCCGGGAACCAAATCAGCCTGGCACGGATTTACCCGCTATGATTTTCATCTCGAACTCAGGAACGCACACATTATCGTTCCTGATAAAGCCGCTCCCGGGAAACCGTGGGTCTGGCGCGCACGCTTTCCTGAATGGCATTATCAGATGGACAGTATACTCGTCCGCAAAGGATTTCACGTGGTTTATGTCAATACCGACGGCATGTTTGGCTCACCTAAAGCCATGAATATCTGGAATGATTTTTACAAATACCTGACCGAACAATACGGGCTCAACCCCAAAGTGGCACTGGAAGGCGTGAGCCGGGGCGGATTATTCGTATTCAATTTTGCCAAACGCTGGCCCGAACGGGTAAGCTGCATTTATACCGAAGCGCCGGTTTGCGATTTTAAAAGCTGGCCGGGCGGAAAAGGTTCCGGCGATGGCGATCCCGCTTCGTGGAAACAACTTCAGGAAGCGTACGGCTTTGCCAGCGAAACGGAAGCGCTGAAATACGCCGGCAACCCGATCGACAATCTGGGAAAACTGGCAGCAGCCAAAGTCCCGCTCTTCTTTTCCGTCGGTCTGCATGACAGCATTGTTCCTCCGGAAGAAAATGCTTATATCCTGGCCAACAAATACATTCGTTTGGGCGGGGCGGCAACGGTTTATCCCAATACGCTGGGCAAACAAACCTTGAAAGGACATCATTTCCCGATTGAAAACCTGAAAGCCGGAGTTGATTTTATCCGGAACAGTTATCCGGAAATAAATCCCAGGCTGAATAGCCGGAATTACCATACCCTCCGGAGTAAACTGCACAATGCGCAAATGGTTTTCGAGCGCGAGAAAAAAGGGCGGGTCGCATTTCTGGGTGGCTCCATCACTGCCAACAGCGGATGGCGCGACAGCATTTGCGCCTACTTGCAGCAACGTTTTCCCGATACCCGATTCGAATTTATTGCCGCCGGAATTCCTTCTTTTGGCAGCACTCCCGGAGCCTTCCGTTTCGAACGCGATGTGCTTAAAAACGGAAAAGTTGACCTGCTTTTTGAAGAAGCTGCAGTAAACGACCGGGTCAACGGGACTGATGACCGGGCGCAAATCTGCGGAATGGAAGGAATTGTTCGTCATGCCCGCGAAGCAAATCCGGCGACGGACATCGTCATCATGCATTTTGCCGATCCGGAAAAAATAGCCGAATACCGTCACGGAATTACTCCTCCGGAAATACAGAACCATGAAAAGGTAGCAGCGCATTATGGTGTTTCAACCATCAACCTGGCCAAAGAAGTAACAGACCGGATTGACAACGGCGAATTCAGTTGGGAAAACGATTTCAAAAACCTCCATCCCTCTCCGTTTGGCCAGCACATTTACTACCAATCGATGAAAACCTTTCTGGGAACCTGCTGGAGCGGTTTTGTGGCAGAAGATGATAAGCTGACAGCCTATCCGCTTCCCGAAAAACTTGACGAGGCCTGTTACAACCACGGAACATTGATACCGGCAATCCTGGTAAAACAAACCAAGGGCTGGACTGTAGAAAAAATATGGAGCCCCGACAGCAAAGCCGGAACGCGCGCCGATTTCGCCCAAGTGCCGATGCTGATTGCCGAGGAACCGGGTGGAATTATCAAATTTGATTTTCGGGGAAATGCGATCGGGATTGCGGTTGCCTCCGGACCTGACGCCGGGAAGATTGAATACCGCATTGATAAAGGCAAATGGCAGAAACAGGATTTATTTACAAAATGGAGTTCATCGCTTCACTTGCCATGGTTTTATACGCTGGGACATGGCTTAAAAGAAGGGCGTCATTGTCTGGAGATACGGGTTTTACCCGAAAAGAACCCGCAGAGTAAAGGAACAGCCTGCAGGTTACGGTACTTTTATGTGAATGAATAGCTATGATGCAGAGGCACTGTTCATGGTGCCTCTGCTCTATGCTGCTATTTTACCAGTTTCGAAATTTCTTTGAATCCGGAAGCTCCGGCGCTGCGTGTCAGCTCAAACAAAACCGATTCCATCGAAGTCATCAGGATTCCTTCGTAACGGAACCGCTCTGCCGCCAAATCCATGTTGTCGAATGAACGCGACGAAACACAATCGAACACCACTACCGGATTATATCCGGCCTCCTTCAGGTCGATAGCTGTTTGAAGCACACACACATGCGATTCGATTCCGCAAAGAATCACATTTTTCTTCCCCGAAAGAGCCAGTTTTTCGGCCACCACAGCCTCTTCGAAGCAACTAAAATCTTTTTTCTCGATGTACTGAAAATCGGTAATTACCGATTTAATTTCGTCAATCGTTTCACCCAGACCTTTGGTATACTGTTGTGTCACCAGCAAGGGCAATCCCAATATTTGCAGTCCCCGGATCAGTTTACTGCAGTTTTCAACCAACAGCTCGCTTTCCTCCATCACCGGAACCAAACGTTCCTGCAGGTCAATCACCAATCCAATGGTATTTTCTCTTAAAATGCGCATATCTATGTAGTTTCAATATTATCAGTTTCAGGCTATTCCTGCCGCGGGTCGCGAAACATTCATTTTAAAAAATCATTCATAACCCGCAACGTCCGAACGATTTATTTACCCAGCCGGGCCTGTTCGCGTGATTTGCTGCCCAGGTAACCACCATGGTGGCGCTTGGCATATTCCTCATTGTTAAATCCGATCCTTTTCATCAGCATCACAACCAGCACATCGCCAATAACTGTCATAACCGTAGTCGAGGTACTCGGGGTCAACCCCAAAATACATACTTCTTTCGGATTGCCCGTTTCGAGGCAAACATCGGCCAACTGCGCCAGTTGCGACTCTTTGTTGCTGGTAATCACGATCAGCGGCAAATCTTTGTGCAGATTTCCGGCCAACTCAACCAGCTCCAGGATTTCGCGTGTTTTTCCTGAATTAGAGATGAGCAGCAGCACGTCATTCGGCTGAACAACCCCTAAATCGCCATGTTGTGCATCGCTTGGATGTAAAAATACGGCAGGTGTTCCGGTAGAACTGAAAGTCGTTGCAATATTCAACGCTATTTGTCCGGCTTTTCCCATTCCCGAGGCCACCAATTTGCCTTTCAGCTTATGGACACGCTCCTCAATGATTTCAATTGCCCTTTCAAATGAGGCATTCACCGGAATATTCAGGATAGCATCAGCTTCCTGTTGTAACACTTGTCTGATTTCTTCAAGCATGGAGTTTGTTTTTATGCGTTGGCAAAATTATTCTAAAAATTCAAAACCCGGACAACGATTGGTGGCTATTCTTTCCAAAATGACAAAGTTTTTAAGCAACAATCTCTGTAAACAAGTGTTAATATGTTTTTAAAATACAATTTTATCATTTCTGATGTGTATATAAATCCGCATATTTAGATGTGTTAAAAACCAGATACTAACCATTAATTACGATTTATGAAAATTCATGAATATCAAGCCAGACAAATTTTCAGGGATTTTGGCATTCCTGTACCCGACAGTGTGTTGTGTTACACCGTGAGCGAAGCTGAAAAAGCAGCCCGCGACATGAACCGGATGGTGGTCGTTAAAGCCCAGGTTTTAGCCGGAGGACGCGGAAAAGCGGGAGGCGTTAAACTGGCCCGGTCGGTTGAAGATGCCGTCATCGCAGCCAAACAGATTTTGGGAATGGACATCAAAGGCTACACGGTCGAAAAAGTGCTGGTTGCCGATGCCGTTGACATTTCAAAAGAATTTTACGTCGGACTGATCAACGACCGTAACACAAAAACTGTTACCCTGATGGCCAGCGCCGAAGGTGGTGTTGAAATTGAAGAAGTAGCCAAAGATTCGCCGGAAAAAATCATTAAATTCCCGATCAACCCGCTGACCGGTTTATTGGATTATCAGGCCAGAAACGTTGCTCTGGAACTCTTCGGCGACATCAAGCTGGCCCAGAAAGCAGCATCAATTTTCACCAAACTATACAAACTGTACATCGAAACTGATGCTACACTCGCTGAAATTAATCCCCTGGTACTCACTCCTGACAACGACATTCTGGCCATCGACGGCAAAATGAATTTTGACGACAACGCACTTTTCCGCCAACCCAAAATATTGGCTATGCGCGAACCCGATGAAGCAGAACAACAGGAAATTGCCGCAAATGAAAAAGGATTGTCTTACATCAAACTGGATGGAAACATTGGTTGTATGGTGAATG
>JAEUSS010000593.1 GCA_016788685.1 Prolixibacteraceae bacterium
GTAAACGGCTGATCGTATCTCCGGTTTCCAGAAGTCCCATCAGTATGTGTTCGACGGAAACAAACTGATCGTTCATTTCCTGCATGATACCAATTGATTTTTGCAGAGCCCTGTTGGCATCAGCCGACAGATAAGGTTCTCCCCCTGTGACTTTGGGATACGATTCGACAATGCGATCGAGTGCCTGTTGAATGACTACAGGATTCGTCCCTACTTTTTTCAGTAAAAAACCGGTTACGTTTTCGGCTTCGTGAAAAAGTCCTTTCAGGAGGTGCCCGGTTTCGATGGCCTGCTGCTTGTTGCCCTGAGCGATCACAAAAGCGTGCTGAACTGCTTCCTGCGACTTGATGGTAAAATTATTGAAATTCATGTCGTATGTATTGAAAGTACTTGTTTATAATAAAATGATACGGTACGCCGACTTCAATAGTTTTGCCAAACGTTTTATCCGGGGCCGGGAAGACATTTTGACCGAAAGACACTAAAAAAACATGAAAAAATTTCAGTTAACTGATAGATATAAAGGCAATTTTGGCGAAGATCAGCAACAAAAAAGAAAGGGATGAATCTCTTCACCCCTTTTCTCACAAAACCAAACTTATTTTCTATGAAAAAAACTAACCTCCTTATTGCTTGATTCAAAGATACACTCCGATTAAGTTAACACATCCCAATCAACGTTAAAGAACCTTAAATCTGTGATTTTTCCGATCTTCCTCATTTCTCTCCGGAGATAGAATAAGCAGAGCCATCAAAAAAGCGTGAAATGAGCGCATAAAAAAAGGATGGCCCCAACCATCCTTTTCAACCTAACCAAACCTATTTCTATGAAAAAAAACTAATGTGTGTAATACTTATATTTAACTACGACACAAAGATAGATCACCGATCAGTTAAGAGGTATAAATGTAAGTTAAGGAATGTTAAGATTTCGTGAAATTAAAAATTACCCGACTCTTTTAGCTTCATTGCCTAATGTATATATTTGCATTCATCAGAACAGGAGAACAATTTTAAGGCTCATTCGTTAGGTTGGGCATTTGATACTTGTCAATCGGGAAGTATTTGAGTTCGAAGTTCAGACAAATTGAATTATTTTTGAAAACAAAAGAACTATAACTGACTACACATCAATAATCTATAATTTAAACTCTATGACAAAGTACGTTTACACGTTTGGAAATGGTGCAGCTGAAGGAAAAGCTGATATGAAAAATTTACTTGGAGGTAAAGGTGCAAACCTTGCCGAAATGAACCTGATCGGAGTTCCGGTTCCTCCGGGGTTTACGATCACTACTGAAGTATGTGCCATTTACAATAAACTAGGTCGCGAAAAAGTTATCGAATTGCTGAAATCAGAAGTTGAAGCTGCCATCGCCCAGGTTGAAAAACAAACCGGAGGCAAATTCGGCGATGCTTCAAATCCGCTTTTAGTTTCGGTACGGTCGGGAGCACGCGCCTCGATGCCGGGAATGATGGATACCATCCTCAACCTCGGTTTAAATGACACCGTGGTGGAAGGAATGGCAAAAAAAACCGGAAACGCCCGTTTCGTTTGGGATAGCTACCGCCGCTTCGTACAGATGTACGGCGATGTGGTTCTCGATATGAAACCAACTTCAAAAACGGATATCGATCCGTTTGAAGAAATTCTGGAAGAAGTTAAGCACGAAAAAAATGTAATCAACGATAACGAACTTTCGGTTGATGCCCTGAAAGAACTGGTTGCCAAGTTTAAAGCTGCCGTTAAGGCCAAAACTGGGCACGACTTCCCGGAAAGCTCATGGGATCAGCTTTGGGGGGCTGTTTGTGCCGTATTCAACAGCTGGATGAACGACCGTGCCATTTATTACCGCCAGTTGAACCAAATCCCCGAAGAATGGGGAACTGCCGTAAACGTACAGGCTATGGTATTCGGAAACATGGGGCTCTCTTCAGGAACAGGAGTTTGTTTCAGCCGCGATGCCGGAACCGGAGAAAACCTGTTTAACGGCGAATACCTGATCAACGCTCAGGGCGAGGATGTGGTGGCCGGAATCCGTACCCCGCAGCAAATTACACTCGAAGGTTCGAAACGCTGGGCCGAACTGGCAGGTGTTTCTGAAGCCGACCGCGCTGCAAAATATCCTTCACTCGAAGAAGCTATGCCCGAAATGTATAAAGAGTTGTTCAGCATTCAGAAAAAACTGGAGAACTACTTCAAAGATATGCAGGACATGGAGTTCACTATTCAGGAAGGAAAAATGTGGATGTTGCAAACCCGTAACGGGAAACGTACCGGTTCGGCCATGGTGAAAATTGCCATCGATATGCTCAAAGAAGGCCTGATCGACGAACAGACCGCCCTGCTCCGTGTTGAACCCAACAAGCTTGACGAGCTTTTACACCCTGTATTTGATAAGAATGCCATTAAAGCAGCCAAAGTACTGGCCAAAGGATTGCCCGCCTCTCCGGGTGCTGCAACCGGCCAGATCGTATTCTTTGCCGATGAAGCTGAAGAATGGGTAGCAAAAGGCAAAAACGTAATTCTGGTTCGTATCGAAACTTCTCCTGAAGACCTGCGCGGAATGCACGTAGCTAAAGGTATTCTGACTGCCCGCGGTGGTATGACTTCACACGCTGCTGTTGTTGCCCGCGGAATGGGTAAATGCTGTGTATCGGGCGCCGGAGCTCTCCAGATCGATTACAAACTGCGCACCATGACCATCGATGGAAAAACCTTCAAAGAAGGAGATTTCATCTCGCTGAACGGAACTTCCGGAGAAGTTTATGACGGCAAAATTGCAACCATCGATCCGGAATTAAGCGGCGACTTTGGCGAATTAATGACCATTACTGATAAATATGCGCGCATGGCGGTACGCACCAATGCTGATACGCCGAATGACGCGCAAATTGCCCGTAATTTCGGGGCTAAAGGGATTGGCCTGACGCGTACCGAACATATGTTCTTCGAGGGAGACCGTATCAAAGCCATGCGTGAAATGATCCTGGCCGATGATGTGGCCGGACGCGAAAAAGCTCTTGCCAAGCTGTTGCCTATGCAACGCAGTGATTTCGAGGGTATTTTCGAAGCGATGGCCGGTTATGGCGTAACTATCCGTTTGCTCGACCCGCCTTTGCACGAATTTGTTCCGCACGAAGAAGCTAACCAGAAAGAAATGGCTACTGAAATGGGCATCTCGGTTGAACAGGTGAAAAACAAAGTAGAATCACTGCATGAGTTCAACCCGATGTTGGGGCACCGTGGTTGCCGTTTGGGTATTACTTATCCGGAAATCACCGCCATGCAGGCCCGCGCCATTATTGAAGCTGCCATGAATCTGAAAGCAAAAGGCGTTGATGCCCGTCCTGAAATTATGGTTCCGTTGGTTGGCACCGTAGCCGAGTTGAAAAACCAAACCGAAATTATCCGCAGCGTTGCCGAAAAAGTATTTGCTGAAAAAGGCGACCGCATCGACTATCAGGTAGGCACCATGATTGAAATTCCGCGTGCTGCCCTGACTGCAGACCACATTGCTGCCGAAGCTGATTTCTTCTCTTTCGGAACCAATGACTTGACCCAGATGACTTTGGGTTACTCGCGTGACGATGCCGGCAAATTCCTGCCCGATTACCTGAACCGCGGCATCCTGAAACAGGATCCGTTCCAGGTATTGGATCAGAACGGTGTTGGCTTGCTGGTTGAGATTGGGGTTACCCGCGGGCGCCAGACTAAACCAAACCTGAAAGTAGGTATTTGCGGCGAACATGGCGGCGAACCGAGTTCGGTTGAATTCTGCGACAAAGTAGGAATGAACTATGTGAGCTGCTCGCCTTTCCGTGTTCCGATTGCCCGTCTGGCTGCTGCACAGGCAAACATCAAGCACAGTAAATAAGAGTACTTTTAATCCGTGATTTGAAGTCCGGATTGATATACAGAAAGGGAACCATCCGAAAGGGTTGTTCCCTTTCGTTTTGAAAGAGCTGTTTGAGACTCATCGGACAAGCCGGACAGCTACATCGGGTCGACATCGGCGTATATAATTAACTGGCTGTTGTTGGGTTGCGATTTGGCCTGAACAATGATGCCCATAATTTTGGTTTTGGCTTCCTGTATTTTGCCGTCGCGCGGCAGTTTAATCAGTATTTCTTTTTGAAACCACATTTGTATTCGTCCGACAACCGGGTATTCGGGGCCAAGTACATTTTTACCGAAGAGGTTGCGGAAGGCAGCAGCCAAATTCAGGGCCGCCAGGTCGAGGCGCTCGCGGTTCTGATGTTTCACCACAATTTTGATGAGCCGGTAGTACGGCGGATACCTGAACATTTTGCGTTCGGCCATCTGCCGGCTGAATAAGCGGTAATAGTCGTTGGCAATGACATCCTGAATAACCTGATGGCCGGGCTGTGAGGTTTGAATAACTACCCTTCCGCGTTTGTTTTTGCGCCCTGCCCTTCCGCTGACCTGCATAATCAGCTGGAAACTGCGTTCGTATGAACGAAAATCGGGATAGTTCAGCAGGTTATCGGCATTTAAAACGCCCACCACGCGAACGTGATCAAAGTCGAGCCCCTTGGTAACCATTTGCGTGCCCACCAGGATATCAATTTTGCCGGTTTCAAATTGCCAGATCAACTGGTCGTAAGCTTTTTTAGCCCGCGTTGTATCCAGGTCCATCCGCGCCACGCGGGCATCAGGAAAAAGGAGCTGAATTTCATCCTCAATTTTTTCGGTACCGAAGCCGCGGGTTTTAATCTCGTCTGACCCGCATTCTTCGCATTTAGTCACCAGCGACGACGTGTGCCCGCAGTAATGGCAAATCAGGCTCGACCGGTTTTTGTGATAGGTTTTGCTGACATCGCAGTACTTGCATTTCGGGATCCAGCCGCATTTGCCGCACTGAACAAAGGGCGCAAAGCCTCTTCGGTTCTGAAAAAGAATGACCTGTTCGTTGTTAGCCAGAGCCGTTGCAATTTCGTCGTACAGTTCGGGCGTAAAAACAGAGCGCATTTGCTTGCGCTTGTAGGCTTCCTGCGTGTTGGCCGGAATGAGTTCGGGCATTTCGATTCCCTGGTAACGCTCGGAGAGTTCGACCAGCCCGTATTTGTTGCTTCGCGCATTGAAATACGTTTCGTACGAAGGTGTAGCCGACCCCAAAAGTACCTTGGCCCCGTGAATGTTTCCCATCAGGATGGCCATGTCGCGGGCGTTGTAGCGGGGCGCAGGATCAAACTGCTTGTACGAATTTTCGTGCTCTTCGTCGACGATGATCAGTCCCAGGTCTTGAAAAGGCAGGAAGATGGCCGAGCGCGCTCCCAGTATTACCTGGTATTGCTGTCCGGTTTTCCCGGCTTTTTCATTCAGCACATTGAACCAGATTTCGACCCGTTCGGCATCGTTGAACTTCGAGTGGTAGATGCCGGCCAAATCGCCGAAAGCCGTTTTCAGGCGGTTGATGATCTGTGTGGTCAGCCCGATTTCGGGCACCAGGTACAGCACCTGTTTGCCGAGTTTCAATTGTTCTTCGATGAGCCGGATGTAAATTTCAGTTTTGCCGCTCGACGTGACGCCGTTGAGCAGAACCGTTTGCTGGGTTTCAAATTGCTTCAGGATTTCGTCGTGCGCTTTCTGCTGCGGTTCCGAAAGCTCTTTAATAAGCATTTCGCTGGTTTGCGGCCGCTCGATCCGCCCGGTTTGTTCCTGAAAAACTTCCAGAATCAGCTTTTCTTCCAGCGCTTTGAGCACGGCATCCGAAACGCCTGCCAGTCCGAGCAAATCCTTTTTGCTCATTTCGGTTTGGAGCGGATCGCCGTAAATCGTTTCAGCCAAAAATAACTTCAGGAGTTGCTCCTGCTTTTTAGCCTTGCGGGAGAGGACATCGAGCAGCGCATTCAGTTTTTCTTCGGAATGATATTCCGGATTCAGCCTGACCATAGCTACCAGTTTGGGTTTGTAGCTTTCGCGCAGTTGCTCTTCCACAATCACCGCATTTTTTTCGAGTAGCAATTTCAGGACGGCAAACGACGACTGCTGCCCCAGAAACTGGTTCACGTCGTGAATGCTGGCTGTTTTACGGCTTTCGAGCAACAGCAGCACCAGATTTTCCTTTTCGGTTAAATGATCCGGCAGATTCGTTTCCGGGTTCAGGCTGATTTTAGTCTGGCTTTCCAGTTTCAGGCCCGAAGGCAAAGCCGCTTTAAAGACTTCGCCCAGCGTGCAGCAATAGTAATTGGCAATCCATTCCCAGAGCTGAAGCTGTTGATTGCCAATGATAGGTTCTTCGTCGAGAATGGCTTCGATATCTTTGATTTCGAAATCGCCGGAAGGACAGTTTGTGTGGATTTTGTAGACCAGAGCGGAGAAAAATTTGCGTTTCCCGAATTGCACAATTACCCGGATACCGGTTTTGATGCGCATCTGGAAAGCCGCCGGAATCCGATAGGTAAAGCGGTCAGCGAGCGGCAGAGGCAAAATCACATCAGCAAAAAGTTGGTCGTCCATCATAGGTGCAAAATACCGAAAAATTTCAGTTGAGCCTAAAAATTGAAGTGCCCAAAGCACTTCTCCGGCGAAGATTTACTTTGGGCACTTCGGTTTAATTTACATTTCCGGGCGGTTGCCGGTTTAGGTGTTCAGTAATTTATGAATATCCAATAAATTGGTATCGATGCTGTGGTTTAGTTTCACGGCCTTGTTAAACGGGACGTGGACGATTTTTTCGTTGTCGAGCCCGATCATGATGCTTTTTTGGTCATCGAGCAGCGCATCGACGGCCGCTACGCCCATTTTGGTCGCATTCACACGATCTTTAGCCGTTGGCCGTCCGCCGCGTTGGATGTGGCCGAGGATAGAAACACGCACATCCAGATCAGGATGTGCTTTGCGCACGTCTTCGGCAATTTTCAGTGCACCGCCGGCTTCATCGCCTTCGGCCACCATAACAATTCCACTGGTTTCTTTGCTTTTGTATCCTTTGTTCAGGAATTTCTTTAACTGGTCGTGCTGTACTCTTGATTCAGGAATCAGGATGACCTCAGCACCGCAGGCAATTCCGCTGTTCAGCGCGAGCAGGCCCGCTTCCCGTCCCATCACTTCCACAAAGAAAATCCGCCCGTGCGAGCGGGCAGTATCTTTAATTTTATCCACTGCTTCAACCACGGTGTTCAGGGCGGTATCGTAGCCGATGGTATAGTCGGTTCCGTACATGTCGTTGTCAATGGTTCCGGGAATCCCGATAAACGAAATGTCGTATTCCTGCGACATGACCAGCGCTCCGGTAAACGAACCATCGCCCCCGATGACCACCACAGCGTCAATCTCGGCTTTCTTCAGTTGCTGATAAGCTTTTTCGCGGCCTTCAGGAGTTCTGAACTCGGCACTTCGTGCGGTTTTGAGCATGGTTCCGCCTGTTTGCAGAATACCGCTCACGTCATTCGATTTCAGGTTAATAAAATCGCCTTCAATCATACCCTGATAACCACGGCGTATGCCCACTACTTTCAGTTTATTGGCCAAGGCCGCACGGGTCACGGCACGGATGGCGGCATTCATTCCCGGCGCATCACCCCCTGAGGTAAAGACGCCTATTTTTTGCAGCTTTCTCCTTTTGTTAGGAGCAGATTCTGTCCCATTATTCATTGTCATAATTAATTCATTTACGGATGAATAAAAATCAACTTAAAGTTAGCTTAACTTCCGATACAAATGTTGGCGCGGCAGTAAATCCAGCCAAGGTTAATGAAGACTTAAAATTGTTTGATTGTTTCGGCCACCTGTTCCATGAGCCACTGCGGAGTTGAAGTGGCTCCGCAGATGCCGACAGTTTCGACCCCTGAAAACCATTCGGGACGGAGATCATCCGGCGAAGACACAAAGTAGCTGCGCGGGTTGTTCCGGAGGCAAACGTCAAAAAGTACCTGCGCATTTGAGCTGCGGAGGCCTCCTGCAAAGATGACCGCGTCAAACCGGGCTGCGAATTTTTCGAGGTGCGGCACCCGGTTTGAGACCTGGCGGCAAATGGTATCGTGGGTCACCACATTTCCGGAACTTGATTTCTCCTGAATATTTTGTGTGAGTTTTCTGAATTCGGTTACCGATTTGGTCGTCTGCGAGAATACAACCACCGGTTTATTTAAATCCAGGCTTTTCAGGTCATCCGGATCATCGATCACAATGGCTTCGTTGTTGGTTTGGCCGACCAGTCCGGTTACTTCGGCGTGGCCCTGATGCCCGAAAATGACGACCTGGCCATCTTCGGGGAGCATGGTTTCGGCGGCTTTTTTTACCCTTTGCTGAAGTTTCAGAACCACCGGGCAAGTGGCATCAATCAGGGTAATGTTGTTTGCGCGGGCGTATTCGTAGGTTGAAGGCGGTTCACCGTGGGCGCGGATCAGCACTTTACAGTTTTTGAGTTTGAAGAATTCTTCATGGCTGATGGTATGCAAACCCATCTCCTGAAGCCGTTTCACTTCCAGGTCGTTGTGGACGATGTGCCCCAGCGAATAGAGCGTATCTTCCGTATTCAGCGTTTCTTCAGCTTTTCCGATGGCATTGATCACCCCGAAACAAAACCCCGATTTCTGGTCAATTTCTACGATCATGATCTTACTGATACTAAATGGCCGTCGGCAAAAGCCAAACGGCAAGGTATATTTACTATTTCCGGTTACCTGTCATTTAAACTAATTCCATTCAATCTCTCTTCAACTTTAGCGATTACCCAACTGAGCTGCACTTCGCGGGTCAGGTTGCTGTTATCCAGAATCAGCGCGTCATCTGCTTTGCGCAGCGGGCTGACTTCGCGGGTAGAATCGATGCGGTCGCGTTCCACTACGTTTTCCAGAATTTCCGGGAACGAAACCGTTTCACCTTTGGCAGTCAGCTCATCATAACGGCGTTGGGCACGTATTTCGGGAGTTGCGGTAACAAAAAGTTTTAGTTCTGCATCAGGAAAAACCACGGTACCAATGTCGCGGCCATCCATCACAATTCCTTTGTTCTTACCCATTTCCTGCTGCAAACGAACCATGGCTTCGCGCACTTCGGCGATGGTTGCTACCGGGCTCACATTCTGAGAAACGGGCAGTTGCCTGATTTCGTTTTCTACATTTTCGCCGTTCAGGTAGGTGTCACTCTTCTGTATTTCAGGATTGTAGCGAAATTCAATTTTGATTTGCGGAAGCATGCTGATCAGTTTTTCCCGATTCACTTCACCATCTGCAATCAATTGGTGGCGGAGTGCAAACAGCGTAACGGCCCGATACATGGCGCCGCTGTCGATAAAAATATACCCGAACCGGGCAGCAACCGCCTTGGCAATCGTACTTTTTCCGCAGGACGAATGCCCGTCGATGGCTACAATTATTTTATGATTTGTCATTTTTCAGAATTTGCAGCAAAGATAAGGTATTTCGCAGTATGATTGAGTTCAGGCTGACCGGAAGACGCCATGAACAATGGAAGTATTTTTGTTGCCGGAGCTAACCTTGCCGATACCCCGATTATATTCGGGCCGATTTGCTACATTCACATGTAATTTTTTGTAAACGTCATTGACCAATAAAATCGTTACAATTATAAATTATTCAGAAACAATGAGAAAAAAATCATTCAAATTCATGGCATTAGCCATTTGGGGGCTTGCAGCTACTTTGGGTGCTCAGGCGCAAGACGATGCCCGCCTGATGCGTTTCCCCGACATCAATAAAAATATGATTGCCTTCGTGTACGCGGGTGACATCTGGTCGGTTGACTCCGGCGGAGGTGAGGCCCGGCGGCTGACTTCCCATTCGGGGCTGGAACTGTTTCCGAAGATTTCTCCGGACGGGAAGTGGATTGCTTTTTCGGGCGAATACGCCGGAAGCCGCCAGATTTATGTGATGCCTGCCTCCGGGGGAACTCCGAAACAGTTGACTTACTACAATTCGGCAGGTGTAATGCCTCCGCGGGGCGGTTATGATCATGTGGTGCTCGACTGGACTTCGGACAGTAAAAACATTCTGATCCGCGCTAACCGCACTCCTTTTGGAGAAAGAAACGGGAAATATTTCATGGTGAGTCTGGATGGCGGGCTGGAGAAATCGCTGCCCATTGTGAACGGAGGTTTCGCTGTTTTGTCGCCCGATGATAAAAAAATCTGTTTCACGCCGGTCGACCGGGAGTTTCGTACCTGGAAACGCTACAAAGGAGGCCGTGCATCGGATTTGTGGATTTATGACCTGGAAAAGAACACTTCGGAGCAGATTACCGATTTTAACGGGACTGACCAGATTCCAACCTGGTTTGGCGACAACGTTTACTACGCGTCAGACCGCGATCTGAAACTGAATATTTACCAGTATAATACCCAGACTAAAACGACCAAACAGCTGACCACACACACCGATTTCGATTGCATGTGGCCTTCAGGAAGCAACGGTCAAATGGTTTACGAAAATGGCGGATACCTTTATAAACTGAACCTGCAAACCGGAAAAGAAGAAAAAGTGAATGTCAGCATTCATTTCGATAACCCGAACATCATTCCGTACTATAAAAATGTGAAAGATTTTGTTCAGGCTTACGAAATATCTCCCACCGGGAAGCGTGCGCTGATCTCGGCACGCGGTGACATCTTTTCGGTTCCTGCAGAAAATGGCCCGACTTATAACCTGACCAATACACAAGGTGTTCGCGAGATTTACCCGCGCTGGTCGCCGGATGGCAAGTATATTTCATACTATTCTGATGCTTCAGGCGAATACGAAATTTACCTTCTTGAAAATAAAAAGGGTGCAACACCACGGCAACTAACCAACGGGTCGACAGCCTGGAAATACGACTCGGAATGGTCGCCAAACAGCAAATACATGCTTTACTTCGACCGTACGCTCCAATTAAAGCTGGTTGACGTGGCAAGCGGAAAGACTACTGTCGTTACATCTGCTGATCGTGACGAAATCCGTTCGTACTCTTTTTCTCCTGATTCGAAATGGATTACCTACGAGAAAGAAGGGGCCAACGGACTCGGCGCCGTATGGGTTTACAATCTGGAAACCGCACAGAACCGGCAGCTGACCAACGATTCGTTCAATGACGGTTCTCCTGTTTTTTCAACCGATGGTAAATACATTTATTTCGTCTCCGACCGCGATTTTAATCTCGATTTCTCCAGTTTTGAATTCAATTACGTGTACAATAAATCGACACGTATTTATGCCGTAGCTCTGAAATCAGATTGTCCGAAATTATTTAAAGACAAGAATGATACTGAGCCCGTTAAAGAAGCTGAGAAACCCAAGGAAGAACCTAAAAAAGACAAAAAGGGAAAAGCTGAAGATAAACCAGCGGCTGAAAAATCAATAGATGTACAGATTGATTTTGACGGCATAAATTCCAGAATAACTGCCTTTCCGTTGGCTTCCGGAAGTTATGGCAATTTAACAGCTGTTGACGGCGGAATTCTTTACATCAGCGGAGGCTCTTTACACAAATACAGCATTGACGAAGAGAAAGACGAGGAAATTATGGATAAGGTTGGGCAGGCCGTGGTGAGTGCCGATGGTAAAATGATGATTTACCGTTCGGGAAAAGACTTCGGAATTACGAAACTGACAGCCGGACAAAAATCGGGAGCCGGTAAACTGAACCTTGATGCCATGGAGATGAAAATTGATCCGAAGAAAGAATGGGCTCAGATTTATACCGACGGATGGCGCATTTTCCGTGACTACTTTTACGTGAGCAACATTCACGGGGTCGACTGGAAAGGCATTAAAGAACGCTATACGCCGCTGCTTCAGCATGTCAGTCATCGTGCCGACCTGGATTATATTCTGGGTGAAATTATCTCAGAAACCAATACCGGTCATGCTTATGTCGACTGGGGAGATATTGAACGCGTCAAACGTGTTGACACCGGGTTGCTTGGTGCAGAATTAGTTGCTGAACCGGCTTCAGGAAGATACCGGATTGCAAAAATCTATTCCGGAGAAAACTGGAACGAAGCCCGCCGCTCGCCATTTACCGAGCAGGGTGTGAATGTGAAGGAAGGAGATTACCTGATTGCCGTTAACGGAACTGACCTGACTACTGGGATGAATCCGTATGAATTGCTGGAAAATACCCTGGGTAAAACCGTTGAGATTACTGTAAATGCAAAACCTGAAGCTTCCGGAGCTAAAACATTTACCATAAAACCTATTGAAAGTGAACTGGAGTTGTTATACCTGAATTGGGTGAACGAACGGCGTGCGATGGTTGATAAACTTTCAGGAGGTAAAATCGGCTACATTCACGTGCCCAACACGGCTGTGGAAGGAAACCGTGAGTTACACCGTGGTATGTATACTTACAACGAAAAAGAAGCGCTGATCATCGACGACCGCTACAATGGCGGTGGTTTTATTCCTGATGTGATGGCTGATTTGCTCGACCGTAAAACACTCAGCTACTGGCAACGCAACGGCTTATCCTCGATGAAAACTCCGGGAGTAGCCCATAACGGACCTAAAGTGATGCTGATGAACGGTTATTCGTCGTCAGGAGGTGATGCTTTCCCGTATTATTTCCGCAAAAAAGGACTTGGACAACTGATCGGAACCCGTACCTGGGGCGGTCTGGTCGGTATGTCGGGCAATGCCGGCCTGGTTGATGGCGGTTACATTGCCGTTCCGCGTTTTGGTATTTACGACGAAAACGAGCAGTGGATTATCGAAGGTATCGGCGTGTCTCCCGACATTGAAGTGGTTGACCGACCCGAGCAGCTAGCCAAAGGCATTGATCCGTGTATTGAAAAAGCGGTGGAAGTTTTGCTGAAGAAGTTGCAGGAAAATCCGGTTAAAAAGGTAATTGCCCCTGCCCCGCCGGATCGTTCAAAATGGAATGAACAGATGCAGTAGCACCACTTTATTGAGAGCCGCACAGACTCCTATTTTTTATGAGACTGTGCGGTTTTCTTTTTATTTCTCAGAGATCATTTCCAATCCCTTCTCAAAATTACGTTTCCCTTTTTGCGGATTCATGTGGCTGACAGGTCCGGCAATACAACCGCCCTCGCAGGCCATCACCTCAATAAATTGTGCCGGAGACTTTCCTTTCGAAAACGCTTTCAGCAAATTGATCGATTTTTTGTTCAGCCCGTCAACTGACAATGTTTTGATGTCAATCTTCAGATTTTGCGCCTGAATAGCTGCGATCACCCCTCCGGACAATGCAAATCCGCGGGCTTCGCTGGCGATGTAGTCAAGAGCAGTTTCTTCACAATCAGCAGGTTTGATGTCCATCGCTTCAAAAATGGTATCCAGTTCCGAAAAGCTGAGCACGTAATCCACAAATTCATTGTCGATGCCCTCTTTTCGTTTGGCAACACATGGCCCGATGAAGACCGTTTTTGCTTCCGGATACATTTTTTTCACCATTTCAGCGGTGTAATGCATAGGCGACCCGGTGTCAGAAACAAACGGTTTCATTCCCTCCAAATGTTTTCGGGTTAGTTCAACGTACGAAGGGCAGCAGGATGTCGTCATAAACGGAGCCCCTTCGCCAAGCCGGTGGACCAGCTCCTCCGCTTCGTTCCGGGTAGTTATTTCGGCACCGCGGGCCACTTCAACCACTTTGGTAAATCCGATATTTTCAATGGCCTTCATTACTTTGGCCGGATGCAGGTCGTACTGACCAAACAATGCCGGTGCAACCAGGGCAATGGTTTCCTGTTTTTGCTGAATACTCTTCAGCACATCAATCAGGTTCGAGATTTCGTATATGGAGCCAAACGGGCAGGCATTCTGGCAACGTCCGCAGTAAATACACTTACTCTCGTCAATGTATTCAATTCCGTGTTCGTTTTTCGATATCGCATTCACCGGACAAACCTCTTCACACGGAATCGGTACATAAACAATGGCATGATACGGACAAGCCTCTTTGCATAGTCCGCAGTTTACACACTTGTCCGATTTGATTTCGGCAGCTCCTGAAGAATTGAACCGAATGGCATTTTTCGGACAGTTCATGATACACGGACTGGCGACACAGCCCCTGCAAATGTTGGTAACAATGTAGTTCACCTTTACGCATGACGTACAAGCCTCGTCAACAACGGTAAGCACCCTCTTGGATGCAGCAGTCCGGTCGATGGCCATCCGGGCAAATTCCGATAAGGGAGTCAGCTCATCCTGCTCTTCCTCGATGCCCAATCCTAAAATAGGCATAAGTTTATAGCGGACTACCGCCCGTTCTTTGTAAATACAGCAGCGGCGCTGTGCCGGAATTTCGCGCGGAGAGATTTCAAGCGGTATCCGGTCGATTCCTTCGATCAACCGTCCTTCATTAAAAAGCCGGACGACTTTACGAACAAGTTGCCGGCGGATAATCATGGTATTATTTAAATATGCCATTCGTGTGTTTTAA
>JAEUSS010000611.1 GCA_016788685.1 Prolixibacteraceae bacterium
GGTTAAATCCGCTGACAGGCGACTGGATTCTGGTGTCGCCACACCGAGCCAAACGCCCGTGGCAAGGGCAGGTTGAAAAAGCTGCCGGAGACGAACGTCCCAAATACGATCCAACCTGTTATTTGTGTGCCGGAAACGAAAGGGCGGGAGGAAAGTTCAATCCTCAGTACAAAGGCACTTTTGTATTTACAAACGATTTTAGCGCGCTGTTAACCGATACTCCCGAAGGAAATGTCGACGAAGGCAACCTGTTTCAGGCCAAAAGCGAAAGCGGCATTTGCAAAGTAATTTGTTTCAGCGACGACCACAGTCTCACTATTCCTGAAATGGAAGTGGCGGATATCCGAAACGTGGTGGATGTTTGGTGCGAGCAGTTTGAAGAGCTGGGCAGCAACCCGATGATCAACTACGTGCAGATTTTCGAAAATAAAGGCGCGATTATGGGTTGCTCAAATCCGCATCCGCACGGACAAATCTGGTCATCGTCATCCGTTCCGGTTGAACCGGCCAAAGAATCGAAAACTCAGAAGGAGTATTTTGAGAAGCATGGCAAAACACTTTTAGGTGACTACCTGAAAGCCGAACTCGATAAGAAAGTTCGTTTGGTAGTTGAGAACGAGCATTTTGTGGCTTTGGTTCCTTTCTGGGCTGTGTGGCCGTTCGAAACGATGATTGTCAGTCGTCGCCCGGTTCAGAATATTTTGCAATTAACCGAAGAGGAACGTACAGCTTTGGCTGATATTTACAGGCAACTGACAGTGAAATACGATAACCTGTTTGAGGTTTCTTTCGCTTATTCTGCCGGATTGCATCAGGCGCCAACCGATGGCAAGGATTATCCCGAGTGGCACTTGCATATGCATTTTTTTCCGCCATTGCTTCGTTCGGCTTCAGTAAAGAAATTTATGGTGGGTTACGAAATGCTGGCTACCCCGCAACGCGATATTACTGCCGAGCAGGCAGCTCAGCGTTTACGCGACCTTTCACCGGTTCATTACAAAAAACAATAAACCAATAAATAATTAAACACACTAAAACTATGGCTAAGATTAGCGCATTGATCGAAAAGATCGCCAATGGGAAAAATCCATTGTTTCAGGAATTATACGGTGTAAACGAAGTGGTGCTGAAAGAACAGGCCGACCGTTATGCCGCTTTGATGAACGAATTTCAGACCGTTTACGGAACTGACGATGTGTCGTTATTCAGCTCACCGGGCCGTACCGAAATTGGTGGTAATCACACCGATCATAACTACGGACGTGTATTGGCGGGTGCTGTAAACCTTGATAACATTGCTGTTGCCGCTTCAAACGGAACCAATACTATCCGGATCAAGTCAGTAGGTTATCCTGAATTTCAGGTTGATCTGGCTTCGCTTGAAATTGATCCGGCTCAATTCTATACTTCTTCGTCGCTGGTAAAAGGTATTGCTGCCCGCATGAAGGAAAAAGGCTATACGATTGGCGGGTTCGATGCTTGTATCGAAGGTCGCGTACCAAAAGGTTCGGGCTTGAGCTCATCGGCTTCGTTCGAAGTGTTGATTGGTGCCATCATCAATCACCTGTTCAACGATGGCAAAATGAGTGCTGTTGAAAACGGAATCATTGGACAGTGGTCAGAAAATAATTTCTTCGGAAAGCCTTGCGGATTGATGGATCAGACCGCTTGTTCGGTTGGCGGTTTGATTACCATTGATTTCGAAGATCCATCAAAGCCAATCGTGAAAGAAGTTGATTTTGACTTCGTGAAAACCGGATTCGCATTGGTGATTACCGATGTGGGCGGTGGTCACGATGATGCTGCTTCTCAGGCTGAATACGCTTCACTTCCAACTGAAATGAAAGCTGTTGCTGCTGAATTGGGAGCCAAAGTTTTGCGTCAGGTAACCTTGGAGCAAATTGTTGAAAAAATGCCTGAAATCCGGAAGAAAACTGGCGACCGTGCTTTGTTGCGTGCTTACCACTTTCAGGGAGACAATGCCCGCGTGGTGGATCAGGTTGCAGCTTTGGAAAACAACGATTTCCAGTCGTTCCTGAAAATGGTGGTGGAATCAGGCTACAGTTCATACATGTACAACCAGAATATTTTTGACGTGGTGCATAAAGATGAGCAGGTGGTTTCGCTGGCTTTGGCTTTGAGTGAAATGATTCTGAAGGGTAAGGGAGCCTGGCGTGTTCATGGCGGAGGCTTCGGCGGTACTATTCAGGCATTTGTTCCTCAGGATTTGCTCGATAAATATGTGAGTACTTTAGAGCATGTTTATGGTAAAGGAAGCTGCCATAAATTATTTATCCGTGCCAAGGGATCAATCAAGCTTGATTTGTAGCCGCAATTTATCGTGCGGATTACTGATGAGTTTTGTTTAATACAGATGTTAATATCTTCGGTTTCTGTTTTTTATGTTTTTTTTGATGCCGTATAGAAATACTTAGTTATTTTTTTGCAAATTCGAGCACAGAAATTAAAAATGAAAAACATAGATATTAACTTCATCAATTAACAATCAAATTACCTTAAAATCATGACACAAAAAAACAAGAATTACTTATTGCCAATAATAATGATGATCGCCCTTTTCGGGATGATCTCATTTGTAACGGGTTTGCAGAATCCGATGGCAATTATTGTTAAAAACCAGTTTCAGGCATCTAATTTTATGTCTCAGCTGGGTAACTTTGCCAATTTTATTGCTTACGCATTTATGGGTATTCCCGCAGGTCTTTTACTCCAGAGAATTGGGTACAAAAAGACAGCGTTAACTGCAATTGCTATTGGTTTTGTTGGGGTTGGAATCCAATACATGTCGGGCCAGGTTGGCAGCTTTAGTGTTTACCTGATGGGTGCCTTTGTTTGCGGATTCTCAATGTGTATGTTGAACACTGTTGTTAACCCGATGCTTAATACTTTAGGCGGCGGAGGTAATAAAGGGAACCAACTGATCCAGATTGGAGGCTCTTTTAACTCGTTAAATGCTACAATCGTTCCGGTATTAGTCGGATACCTGATTGGTAATGCAGCACAGGCTTCTATTAAAGATGCCAATCCTGCCTTATTTATCGCTATGGCTATTTTTGCACTGGCTTTCGTTGTTTTGGTTTTTGTTAATATTCCGGAACCACGTTTGAAAGACAAAGCTGTTTCGGCAGAGAAAGCAAAACACAGCCCGCTATCTTTCCGTCACTTTATTTTAGGTGCAATTGCAATCTTTGTATACGTTGGCGTTGAAGTTGGTATCCCGAATATCATGAACTTGTTTATGACTGCCGGTGCTGGCGAAGGTGGTTTGGGAATTGATACCACTGTTGCCGGAACTGTTGTCGGTACCTATTGGTTCCTTATGCTGATCGGCCGTTTGGTCGGAGCGTCTGTCGGAGCCAAAGTGTCTCCTAAGGCTATGCTTACTTTTGCTTCAGGAATGGGGCTTGTTTTTGTAACTTTTGCAATCATTCTGCCGCCGACAACTTTGGTCAGTATGCCTGTTTTCCAGTCGAACATTTCGATTGGCATGGCTCAGGTTCCTGTTAACGTAATGCTTCTGGTATTGTGTGGTCTTTGTACTTCAATTATGTGGGGTGGTATTTTCAACCTTGCCGTTGAAGGTCTCGGAAAATACACCGAAGCCGGTGCAGGTATTTTTATGGTAATGGTTTGTGGCGGAGGTATCTTGCCTTTGATTCAGGGGTCTGTTGCCGATTCGTTAGGATTCCTGGCCAGCTATTGGATCATCTTCCTTGGATGCGCGTATATGCTTTACTATGCGTTAATCGGAAGCAAAAATGTGAATAAAGACATTGCGGTCGAATAATCAGTCTTAGATATCCATACTACACCGGGTAGATTGTCAGTTTCCGAATTGACAGCCTACCCGGTTTTTATTTTCATACCAGCCAGATAAAGATGTTCGCCCCCGTTCCTGCATTTTAAAATAATAATTAAATTGCTGGGGTATTAATTCTATCCTGTTTATGTACGATATTGTAGGAGATGTTCATGGCCATGCCGATCAGTTGAAAAGCCTGTTGAAAAATATGGGCTATCAGCTCGTTAACGGGTATTATTCACATCCGGTTCGTAAAGCTGTTTTTGTGGGCGATTTCATCAATCGGGGGCCCAAAATCAGGGAGACGATCAGCCTGATCAGAAAAATGGTTGAAAACGGATCTGCTTATGCTATTTTGGGGAATCATGAAATGTACGCGGTCTTGTATTATCTGCGCGATATTGAAGGGAAATATTACAAGAAAAGAATTCCGAAATATCAGTTGCAAATCAACCAGACCCTGGCAGAGTTCTTAGCGTTTAA
>JAEUSS010000013.1 GCA_016788685.1 Prolixibacteraceae bacterium
AACACACGGATATTTCTGAAATAGAACCTTTTCATTTGACCAACACCGGTAAAGCCCGGACAAAACCAACAAACGAATAACATGAAACGAAGAGATTTCCTAGTTCGAAGTGCAATTTTTTCAGCAGGATGTTTTGCAGCCAGCACAGTCCCGGCTCTGGGAATTAACCCAAGCAATGCCAAAAACATCCGTTTAGATACCGACCTCTATAAACTATTTAAAAATCCGGAATCGAAATACCGCCCGTTTGTACGCTGGTGGTGGAATGGCGACAAAGTGGAAGCCAAAGAACTCGTCAGGGAGTTACATCTACTAAAAGATGCAGGTATTGGCGGCGTGGAGATTAACCCCATTTCATTCCCTTCAACGGGAGACGATCTGGGCAAAAAATCGCTCCAATGGCTGAGCGACGAATGGATCGACATGTTGCAGGTAACTTTTGCTGAAGCCAAAAAGCTCGACATGACCTGCGACCTGATTGTAGGTTCAGGCTGGCCGTTTGGTTCCGAATCGCTCCAGGGAGAAGAGCGCGCACAGGTGGTCATTGTCAACGCCGAAAAGCTGGAAGGCCCGATGGTCTATGAATCTTCGCAGTTCAACATTTTCAAGTCGGTCGATCCGGGAGTTACCGATCCGAATCCGAGCCGCACCTTCGAAATCCTTTCACTTAAACTGGTTCCCAACCCCATGAGCGGACTCGGTCAGGTGATTGAACTTTCAGATAAACGCAAAGATGAAATCATCCGCGTGGACGTTCCCGCCGGAAACCATGTGCTGTATGCTCTGGTGAAAGTCAATTCGTTTGCCAACGTCATCAATGGCGCGCCGGGCGCTGCCGGGCATATCCTCAACCACATGGACAAAGCCGCTGTGCGGAAATACCTCGATCACATGTCGGACACCATCCAGAAGAAAACCGGACCGCTGTCGAATCACCTTCGGGCTTTCTTTACCGACTCGATGGAACTCGAAGGCTGTAACTGGACGGGCGACCTGGCCGAAGAATTCAGGAAACGCCGGGGATACGATGTGATGCCCTACCTGCCGTTTACCATGTTCAAAGTCGGACGGCTTGGCGCTGTGGTGGATGATAAATACGGAGTAGAGAAAACTCCTGAATTTGCTGAGGAAATCAAACGGGTTCGTTTCGATTTTGAGTTAACCAAAGCCGAATTGCTGCGCGAACGCTTTACCGAAACTTACCTGGAATGGTGCAAAGATCAGAACGTAAAATCGAGGGCGCAGGCTTACGGGCGTGGATTTTTCCCGCTCGAAACCAGCCTTGGGTATGATATTCCGGAGGGCGAATCGTGGACAACCAACTGGCTGAAACACAAGCTTGGCGAAGAAATGTCGGACGAAGATTACCGCCGCGGGCGTGGCTACACCATGATTGACAAATATGTTTCTTCTGCCGCCCACCTTGCGGGAAAACGGGTTGTGAGCTGCGAAGAAATGACCAACACCTACATCGTATTTAATGCTACGCTGGAACTACTCAAAATTGGTTCCGATCAGAGCATCATGTCCGGAATTACGCACACCGTCTGGCACGGGTTTAATTATTCGCCTCCCGAGGCGCCGTTTCCCGGCTGGGTTCAGTACGGCTCGTACTACAACGAGAACAACAACTGGTGGCCCTATTTCAAATACCTGAACAATTACAAAGCCCGGCTTTCATCAGTATTTCAACATGCCGATATGTACACCGACATGGCCATTCTGCCGGCCAACTACGACATGTGGGGCGAAATGGGCGTACAAACCGATCCGTTTCCCGAAAAACTCAACGTGCCCTACACTTCCATCATTTGGGAATCGATCAGCAAAACTGGCGGTGCTGCCGATTATACTACTGAAATTATCATTAACGGTTCGACTGTTCGGAACGGAAAGTTATGCTACGGCCCTAAAAAATACGGAACGCTTTTCCTGGCTGAAGTCACCAGCATTAATCCTGAAACAATCGCCAAATTGTACGACTTTGTTTCGTCAGGCGGACGAATTTTCTGCATCGAAAAATATCCGGAGAAATCGCTGGGACTGATCAACTACCAGGAAAAAGACAAACAGGTTCAGGAGTGGGTCGAAAAGCTAAAGACTTTCCCCGATCGTTTTATCCTGATCAAAAAACCGGCAGATAACCGTTTCCTCGAATGGTACAAAGAGGCGATGGTCAACTACCAAATCCCGCATTACCTCGAAATCGAAAATCCGAATCGTTACCTGATGCAAAACCGTTACCTGAGTGACGACCGAAGCGAAATTTTCTTCTTCGGAAATGCGCACAAACTCAACTCGCATCAAACAAAGATTACCTTTTCAAAAGAGATTACAAAAGGACGTTACCCCTGGATTTGGGATGCCGAAAGCGGCGAACGCTACCGCATAGAACTAGTCAACAACAGTTTTAAGCTGGAACTTGGCCCGGCAGAAACACGGATGATTATTTTCAGTAAAGAAAAGAACGGATTAAAATGGACACCTGCCCCAGACACTTCGGCCGACCCTCAGGTCCTGCAAGGAAGCTGGGAAGTAGAATTGCGCCACAGCCGCGAGAACTGGGTAAAAAGCATGCAGATGGACGAGCTGAAAAACCTCAAAGACACCGGATTTGTGAATTTCACAGGGACAGCCGTTTACCGGAAGACCATTGATTCTGCGGATTTGAAAAAGTCCTTCCTGAACTTAGGTCAGGTTTACGGCGTGTCGGAAGTTATAATTAACAGCAAATCGTGCGGCGTAAAATGGTACGGTAAACGGATTTACAACATCGCACCCTTCCTGCAGAAAGGATCGAATGAGCTGGAAATCCGCGTGACAACCACCATGGGAAACTACATGAAGACTCTGACTGACAACAAAACAGCTCAGAAATTTACGGTGTTAAAAACAAAAGATCAGCCCATCCAATCGATGGGTTTGGCTGGTCCGGTAACCCTATATTGATTATTCATCTATAAACCAATACTATGAAGAAGTTTAAACTCATTGCTTTATTCCTGACTTTGTTTTGTGTCCTCCGGCTTTCGGCGGAAGATTACAAAGCCTCGATGTTCGGCATCAAATCGAACGGAACAACCTTGAATACAACAGCTATCCAGAAAGCCATCGATTACATTCACGAAAAAGGTGGCGGTCAGCTCGTTTTTTATGTGGGGCGTTACCTCACCGGGACCATTCAGCTCAAATCGAATGTAAAAATCCGGTTGGAAGAAGGCGCCATACTGGTTGGTTCAACCAACATTTACGACTACAACATCAACACCAACTATAGTTCGCTGGTGTTTGCCTATCAGGCCGAAAACATTGGGATCACAGGCAAAGGAGTGATTGACGGGCAAGGCCGGGAAGTGGCTTATAACCTGATTGATCAGGTTCACAAAGGAATTATTCCGGATGACCTGAAAAACGACAGGCCCTCCACACGTCGCCCCCGGGCTATTTACTTTCGCGAATGTAAAAACGTAGATATTACTGAAATCGTGATCCGGAACTCGGCTGACTGGGTTCAGGTTTACGACCAGTGCCAGAACCTGAAGATCGACAAAATAACCGTTGACAGTAAAGCCTTCTGGAACAACGACGGATTGGATGTTGTGGATTGTAAAGATGTAAAAATCACCAATTCATTCATTGATGCAACCGACGATGCCATCTGTTTCAAATCGCACGATGCCACCAAAATGTGCGAAAACGTGGAAGTGCGCAACTGCGTGGCCCGTTCGAGTGCCAACGGTATCAAATTCGGAACCGTAACTTCGGGCGGTTACAAAAACTTCAGGATCATCAACAACAAAGTATATGACACGTTCCGTTCGGCCATCACCATTGCTACTCCGGATGGCGGAGTAATTGACAACATTCTGGTTGACAGCCTGTACGCCTACAACACCGGCAATGCCATTTACCTGCGTATTGGCGCCCGCTGGAACAAAGGCCGGACCGGTTCGATGAGCAACATCACCATCCAGAACATGTATTGCGAAATTCCGAACGCCAAACCAGACACCGGCTACGAATATGAAGGCCCGATTGAAGACCTGCCCCGCAACATTTCCCCGGCCAGCATTGTCGGTCTTCCCGGTCAGGACATAACCAACATAACCCTGCGCAACATCCAGTTGATTTACCCCGGAAACAGCAACCCGAATTACGCTTACCGCGGCACCAAACCAGCCGATTTAGACAGCATTCCGGAGATGGCGGCAGCCTATCCTGAGTTTTCGCAGTTGAAAGAACTTCCGGCCTGGGGATTTTATGTGCGCCACGCGAAGAATGTCAAATTCGAAAATGTAACCTTAACCGCCAAAAGCAAGGAATACCGTCCGGCCATTGTGCTGGATGATGTAAAAGGTGCTACTTTCTCCGGAATGAAATACAACGAACCCGGAGGAAGCAAAAAACAGCTTCATGTTTACAAATCTTCCGGAATTGTTCAGAAGAAATAACCAGTCAGTTAATTACATCATTTAAAAACAAATACAATGGGTAAGGCAAATATATATTTACTGATGCTGGGGCTGTTGTTCAGCGTGCAACTGTCGGCAAAAGATTATAAAGTTTCAGATTTTGGTGCAAAAGCCGACGGGATTACCGTCAATACCTGCACCATCCAGAAAGCAATTGATTATATCAACGAAAATGGTGGCGGCAGGCTCGTTTTTGAAGCCGGAAATTATGTCACCGGAAGTATCTACCTCAAATCGAATGTTACGCTTCAGCTCAACCATGGAGCAACCATTTTAGGCTCAACCAACCCGTTTGACTACATCAAGGATAAAAAAATCGGCTGGATGTCGATGATTTTCGCGGTAAACCAGGAGAACATCGGCATCACCGGAAAAGGAACCATCAATGGTCGCGGATTCATCACTGCCAACAACATGGTAAACTACATTCACCGTGGCATTTTTGAGGACGAGCTAAAACTCGACAGAGCACGGGAATGGAACCGCCCGCAAAACATCTATTTCAGGGAATGTACAAACGTGAAGATTACCGACATTACGTTGCGCGATCCGGCCAGCTGGAACCAAACCTACGATCAGTGCAAAAACTTGTATGTCGATAACATTTACGTGGACAGCAAATCGTACTGGAACAACGATGGCATTGATGTGGTTGACTGTGACGGAGTGGTGATCAAAAACTCGTATTTCGATGCAGCCGATGATGTAATCTGCTTCAAATCGCACTCACCCGACCACATCTGCCAAAATGTGGTGGTTGACAATTGCGTGGGCCGTTCGAGCGCCAACGGGCTAAAATTTGGTACTGTTTCGCGCGGAGGTTTTCGCAATTTCAAAGTAACCAACCTGACCATTTTCGATACGTTCCGTTCGGCCATTACGTTTGCCGCAGTCGATGGTGGCGAAATTGAGAACATCGTTGTTGACGGTGTCCGGTCGATCAACACCGGGAATGTAATTTTCCTGCGTATTGGCGACCGCTGGAGTAAAGGCAAAAAGCCCTACATGAAAGACATCACCATCTCCAATGTTTATGCTGAAGTCCCCTTCGGAAAACCTGATGCCGGATACAATTACGAAGGTCCGGTGGAAGATTTGCCGCGTAACATCTCACCGGCCAGCATTGTCGGGCTGCCCGAATACAAAATCCAGAATGTGAAACTGAAGAACATCGAAATCGTTTACCCCGGAGCCGGAAACCCGTTGTATGCCAAACGCGGCCTGGCTCCTGCCGAACTGGACAGTATTCCTGAAATGCGTACCGCCTATCCGGAATTTTCTCAATTTAAAGAACTTCCGGCCTGGGGGATTTATATCCGGCATGCCGAAGGTATTTCCTTTGAAAATGTCACTTTCACGGCACTAAAGAAAGATTATCGCCCGAGTATCGTCATCGACGATGTGAAAGGCGCGTCATTCAAAGGAATGCTGTTCAACGAGCCGGAAAGTGAAGGAAAGCAACAGATTTTCCAGCAGAAATCAACGAATGTAGTTACCGAGTAAAAAGTTTGGAGTGCCTGAAGTTCGGAATGAACGACGGCATTCCAAACTCAAATCTTAAAAACAAAAATTATGAGCAAAATAAAAATATTCACTATCATCCTGCTGACACTTTGTACATTAAACCTTTCAGCAAAAGAATACAAAGCGTCGCTGTTCGGCGTAAAATCTGAAGGTGTCACGCTGAACACCAAATCCATTCAGAAAGCGATTGATTTTATCAGCGAAAAGGGCGGCGGAAAACTTGTTTTTTACGTGGGCCGATACCTCACCGGCAGCTTCGAGCTAAAATCAAATGTGACCATCGAACTCAAGGAAGGTGCTGTTCTGGTTGCAACTCCGTCGGTGTATGATTATTTTGGCGTGAACGGCACCAAAGCACTGATTGTCGCTGACAGCCAGCAAAACATTGGCATCATCGGGAAAGGAGTTATTGAAGGGCAGGGAGCCGCTGTGCTGGAACAAATCAACACTCAGATTCGGAAAGGCTATCTCCGGGCAACCGCAACACAGGCCAGTCCGGCATTGATTGCCATGAACAATTGCAGCAACATCATTATCGACGAATTTAACCTGATGAATGCTTGCGGAAATATTCAGTCGTACTCCGGATGCAAAAACCTAACCATCAACGGAGTGACCATAAAAAGCACTTCAACAAAAGGAACAAAAGGGCTGCTGCTGGCTGGCTGCGATGGCGTAAAACTGAGCAATATTTTCTTCGAAACCTCGGATGCAGATATAAGCACTGCCGGAACATCAAAAAACATTTCGGTAATCAGTTGCAAAAATGCTGCCGGTAAAAAACTTCAGATAACAAACTAATGCGAAACTTCAGCTACCCTCTCTTTTTGCTGCTCTTGTCGGTTACTGCGGGTTTATGCAGCCATGCAACCGAGAAAAGCAAAGCTCCGCGCTACGGACGCACCAACATTGCCGATATGGTTCTGATTTACCACGGCAGCAAGCATCGTCCGCTGGAGTGGAACAAAGAACAGTTCACTCCCTATGTCGTTCACCAGAACCAGCAAGGTAAAAAGGACTGGCTCTTCGACGGATTCCTTTTCACCGAATTTCTGGACGGGAAAGGCCACCACTTTGCCCACGGGAACGACCAAACGACGCTTGCCCGCCGTCCGGAGTGGGAGTGGCTGATTGACCGTCAACTTGAAAAAGGCGTAGGCATCTCTGCGTTGGATCAATGTATCGGAGAACAGATCAAAGAAATGGGAAAACCATCGTTCAGGCATAAGTTGGTCGTAGTTATGCCAGTTCCTGAAAAAGAACAAAACAACTGGGGCAGTCTCGAACGTTCCCTGGATTTTTCGAAAGACGAAGATCGCATCGAGGCCTGCAAATGGTACATTGATCAGTTTCTGGATCGTTACCAAAAAGAAGGATATAAAAATATTGACCTGGAAGGTTTTTACTGGGTGTCGGAAAAAGACGTGAATCATCGGGATATTCTGGTGCCGGTTGGCGACTACATCCGCTCGAAGAATCTTCGTTTGTTCTGGATTCCGTACTGGACAGCAATCGGCTTCGATAACTGGAAAACCGACAAGTTCGACTTTGCCTACATTCAGCCTAATTATTTCTTTAAGAACGATGTAAATTACGAACGGCTGGACGCAGTTTGCGCTTTTGCCAAGGGAACCAACATGGGTCTCGAAATGGAATTTGATGGCCGTGCACTCGCCGGCTCCAAAGATTGCAAACGCGACCGACTGATCAGTTACATCGAGGCGTTTGAGAAAAACGACGTATTCAAAGAAGCGTCTGTCGCGTATTACGAAGGCGGTGGTACGATCTATGAATTCTACCGCTCGGCAAATCCGCTGGACAAAGAAATCATGGATCGTCTGGCAAAACTGATCATCCGGCGAAAAAAGATGAACTTTTCAGAAAAATAAAGATTCAACAATCAATGACGAGTATAAAACACCAACGCCATTTACAAAAACACATAAAAGGGAAAAAACCTGTTCAATGTATTTGGTCTCAATCAGGCCGAAGCCGGTAATAACACCATATGTTACCACGATCGACTTCGGCGCCGACCTTGCCGGTTCTTTTTTATTACACGTTGCTCCGGAATCGGGAAGCTTAAAATTGAACAGATAAACGGAAAAGGACACTAGATAACTCCGGTAATTTTTAAATTTATACAGAAGAAATGAGGTTCGATTAACTATTTTTATTCTCGACTAACAACAAATGAAAATATCCACACTCAACTTAAAAAAAAACTGGACCCGCCGTGCCACGGAAATATTTACCTTGATTCTGCTTTTCAGCTGCTCTTCTCCCGAACCATCAAAACCGGATATTCCAACAGGAAAAGCCAATACGACCATGCGGCTGGCTCCCTATCCGTGGTTGGGCGAAAAGCAATACGATGAAACCCTGGAACTTCTGGAAAAGTATGACGGTGTGGCCGAAGAAATTGCCTTCTTTACGGAGGTTTCCGGCTCGGGCACTCCGCTAACAGTATTCCGTGAAAATATGGAAGTGCTTAAACTCCGGATGCAAAAAGCCAGAACTAAAGGGTTCAAAGCCGGCATGAACATGTTTGTGACACTTGGACACCGCGAAGAAAATCTGGAAAACTCGTTAACCGGAAATTTTCAGTACATGACGGGAATTGACGGAAGAACCAGCAAAGGGTGTTATTGCCCCAACGATGAAAACTACCAGGCCTACCTTTCTGAAAAATACGCCATTGCTTCGGAAGCAAATCCGGATTTCATCTGGATCGATGATGACGTCCGCATGTCCAATCACGAGCCACTCAAGTACGCCTGCTTTTGCGACAAATGCCTGCAGATATTCGAAACCGAAACCGGCGTAAAACATACGCGCGAAAGCCTGCACAAAGCTTTTAACTTCGGAACTGTCAGCGAAAAACAGGCAGTCAGGGGCGCGTGGCTCCAGCACAACCGGAACACTCTGGGCCATCTTTGTGCACTGATAGAAAAATCAGTACACAAAGTCGACCCCAAGATTGCCCTCGGCTTTATGTCGGGCGACCGTTTTTACGACGGATACGATTTTGACAACTACACCAAAAAACTCGAAGGCACGGCTATGCTTCCGGTCAGGTGGCGCCCCGGCGGCGGGTTTTACGAAGATTTTAACATACTGGAACTGGCCAATAAGTCGCATGCCGTTGGCCGACAGGTATCGGTGTTACCCCCAGGCGTAACAAACATCCAGTCTGAAATTGAGAACATTCCGTGCCAACGGCTGAGAAAAGCCGCGAACATCGTGGTCCTTGAAGTTGCCTCGCACATTGCCGCCGGGTGTACCGGAGCAACCTACAGCATTTTACCCTACTACGACGAACCGCTGGAGGGGTACGACCCCCTTTTCGCTGCCTTGCAACAAGCCCGTCCGTTTTTCGACCTGATGGTTGATCGGCTCGGGAGATCACCCGTAACGGGAATTCAGACATTCTGGAATAAAAACTCATTTGTTACCCAGCACATCACCGAAGGTGATTGGTTTGATCCTTCGTTAACAATTCCGGTCAACGAGTTATATGAAATAGGTCTGCCGGCCGGTTACTCAAACGAATATGCCAATGTTACTATTCTTACAAAAAATAATATTTTTGCCATGACTCCGGAGGAAATCAAATCCTTGCTGTCCGGATCGGTCTATATGGACGGAGAAGCCCTGCAACAGTTAAATCAGATGGGATGGCAGGATCTGACTGGTTTTGATGTGGTCGCCACCAATCCGGGAGATTGCCTGGAAAAATATCTGGAACATCCGCTTAACGGCAAGTATGCCGGACGGGAACGAAGCTCTTATCCCCGGATGTTTTCATACGCATTCAAAAAAACCGTCGAGAAGGCAGAAGCCCTTACCACACTGTTTGACCTTTCGAACCGGGAAATGGGGATTGCGATGGGCATCTTCGAAAATAAACTGGGCGGACGTATTGGTGTTGCGGGATATTGCCCGCTGAATACCATGGGAAACCCCTCCAAGAGCACCCAAATTAAATCTGTCTTCAGATGGCTTTCAAAAGATCAACTTTCAGGATATGTAGCTTCTTTCCACCGAACCAACCTTTGGATTCGCGAAAACAAGAACGGAGCTATCGCCCTGGCCCTAAGCAACTCATCATTCGATCCTGCCGAAGAAATCACATTAATGCTCCGGACTGAAAAAACTAAACTAACGCTCTACGACATGGCGTGTAAAGCCACAACGCTAAACTCATCGGGCAAAGATGGTCCGTATCAAAAATTCGTCATCCCGTTCATTGATCCCTGGCAAATCAGGCTGTTGGCCGATGAATAATTTAAAATCAGAATCAGAGCTGTTGAGCCAAAACTAAAATCACCACCACATGAAATTATTTCATTTAAAGAAGAACTTACTCTCGGTATTCCTTTTTGGGGGAATCTTGTCATTATCAGCGCAGCAACCAACTGAAGATTTGACCCGTTATGTTGATCCGATGATTGGCACCAAGGAAATGGGGCATGTATTTCCGGGAGCCTGTATCCCCTTCGGAATGGTACAACTGAGTCCCGACACCGACACAATTCCTTATGCCGTCAATGGCAAATATACCGGCACCGTTTACCGTTATTGCGCCGGCTACCAGCACAACGACAAAACCATTGTCGGGTTTAGCCATACCCATTTCAGCGGAACAGGACATTCTGATCTGGGCGACTTTCTGATCATGCCAACCGTAGGCAAACTTCAGCTAAACCCCGGAACAGCCGACAAGCCCGAAAGCGGCTATCGTTCGCGTTTCAGTCACGAAACTGAAAAAGCCGAACCGGGTTATTACCGGGTAATGCTCGATGACGACAAAATCAATGCGGAGATGACCGCCACTACTCACGTCGGCTTTCATCAATACACGTTCCCCCAAAGCAACGATGCCCACATCATTCTTGATCTCAATCATGGCATCTACAATTACGACGGGAAAGTGCTTTGGTCGTATGTTCGCGTGGAAAACGACACCTTGGTCACCGGATACCGCATCACCCGCGGCTGGGCCCGGACCAACTACCTGCATTTTGCGATGGTCTTCTCGAAGCCGATCAAGAACTACGGCTGCAAGAACGACGAAGAATTGGTTTACAAAGGCTTCTGGCGAAAATTTGATCAGGAACACAACTTTCCGGAAATGGCCGGCAAAAAGTTACGGGTCCATTTCGATTTCGCTACTGCCGAAGGTGAAAAAGTCAAAATTAAATTTGCTCTTTCTGCCGTCAGCACCGAAGGAGCGCTCAGGAACCTTCAGGCTGAAGTCCCGCATTTCAACTTCGAAAAGGTACGTTCAGAAGCCAAAACAAACTGGCAGAATGAACTGAGCCGGATTACCATCAATGCATCTCCGGAAAAGAAAACGACATTCTACACTTCGCTCTACCATACTTTCATTAATCCGGTTCAGTACATGGATGTAGATGGCCAGTACCGCGGCCTCGACCACAACATTCATCAGGCCAAAGGTTTTGTGAATTATACCGTATTTTCCCTTTGGGACACTTATCGCGCATTACATCCGCTTTTTACATTGATTCAGCCCGAACGCACTTCGGATATGATTAATTCGATGCTGGCGCATTACGACCAGAGTGTGCATAAAGTCCTGCCTGTCTGGAGCCACTTCGGGAATGAAAACTGGTGCATGATTGGTTACCACGCCGTGCCGGTTATTGCTGATGCGTGGGTGAATGGTATCCGCGGTTTCGACCCGAAACATGCACTGGAAGCCTGCGTTTCGTCGGCTACCAGCAAAAACTACGGAAACCTGGGCGACTATATGCAACTGGGTTACGTTCCTTATGAAAAGAATGCTGTCGGTTCGTCGATGACCCTGGAATACGCCTATGATGACTGGACGATTGCTCAACTGGCCAAATCAATCGGAGAAACCGCTGTTGCCAATCAGTTTGAAAAGCGCGCCAACAACTGGAAGATTCTGTTCAATGAAAAAACCGGATTTGTCGGAGCAAAAGACAGCAAAGGAAACTGGAAGACTCCGTTCGACCCGATGCACACAGCCAACGAAGGATTTATTGAAGGGAACTCATGGAACTACTCTCTTTACGTTCCGCAGGATATTCCGGCACTTATTGAGAAAATGGGCGGGAACAACCGTTTCTGCGAACACATTGACTCGTTGTTTACGATGTACATGCCCGACCAATATTTTGCTGAAACCGAAGACATCACCCGCGAAGGACTGATCGGCTGCTACGTTCACGGCAACGAACCCAGTCACCACGTCGCTTACATGTACAACTGGGCCGGAAAACCATGGAAAACACAAGAACGCATTCACCAGATCGTAAATACCATGTACCTGAACAAACCCGACGGCTTGTGCGGGAACGACGACTGCGGACAAATGTCGGCCTGGTATATTTTCTCATCCCTCGGATTTTACCCGGTTTGTCCGGGATCCGGTCAGTACGCCATTGGTTCTCCTTCAGTAAAGGAAGGGGAAATACAGCTTTCAGGAGGAAAAATACTGACCGTAAAAGCCAGTAATCTTTCAGATAAAAACATCTACATCAAATCGGTTAGCCTAAACGGGAAACCGATAAACACAGCGTTCCTTTTACATCGCGACATTGCCAGCGGAGGAGAGCTCATTTTTGAGATGAGTAATCGCCCGAATAAAAAATGGGCAACAAACGTTCGGTAATCCGGCATCAACCTTTCACGCACAACAACAAACAGTTGCAACAACAATCCACTAATTTTATTTAAAGCAAGAGCCTGACCCGTGGTTCAGGCTCTTGCTTGCCACCGGGAATAAAATGACGGCACCAGACCAGCGATCCGTAGATTTCTTCATGCCGCTTATTTTCTTACTTTTATCCCCAAAATGTAATCCTATGAACTACAAAATAATCATCATTAGCCTGATAACAGCAATTATTTCAGGCATTCCAACGTCCAGGGCCTGCACCAACCTGATTGTCACCAAAGGAGCCAGCAGCGATGGTTCGGTAATGATTACCTATGCCGCCGACTCCCACACCCGTTACGGGGGCATCGCTTTCTATCCGGCAGCCGACCATAAACCCGGCGATTTGTGTGAGGTTTACCATTATGAAAACGGCAAGCTGCTGGGTTCTATTCCTGAAGCTGCCCACACCTATTCCGTAGTTCAGTTTATGAACGAACACCAGGTAGCCATTGGCGAAACCACCTGGGGCGGACTGGATTCGCTAAGTTCGCAGCCGGGAGCCATTCTCGATTACGGCTCACTGATGCGCATCGGTCTTCAGCGCTCGAAAACGGCCCGCGAAATGATAAAAGTAATGACCGAACTGGTAGCGCAATACGGCTACGCTACCAGCGGCGAATCCTTTTCAATTTCGGATGCCAATGAAGCCTGGATTCTGGAGTTAATCGGCAAAGGAAAATATGAAAAGGGAGCGGTTTGGGTCGCCCGGCTGATTCCGGACGGTTATGTAAGCGGACATGCCAATCAGGCGCGAATCACAACCTTCCCCTTTCAGAAAACCAACAACTGGAACGATCTGAAACAAACGGTTTACCATTCGGCAGATGTGATCAGCTTTGCAAAAAAACATGACTTCTACAAAGGAACCGACGAAGCGTTCAGCTTTTCGGATGTATATAATCCGCTCAATTTTGGAGGAGCCCGGTTCTGCGATGCGCGCGTCTGGTCATTCTTCCGGAAAATAAGCAAAGCGGTTCGCGACAACCAGGCTTACACCAGTTACGCCATGGGTAAATTTGATAAAAACGCCCGGTTCATTGATCAAACCGCGAATCCAAACAGATTTGTCTCAAACCGCCTTCCGCTATGGGTAAAACCCGATTCTCCAGTCACGCTTCAGCAAGTAATGGCAGGAATGCGCGATCACTATGAAGATACACCGCTTGACATGCGTAATGATCCGGGAGCAGGGCCTTATCAGGCACCTTACCGCTGGCGCCCCATGGAATTTGAAGTTGACAGTGTAACATACCTTTGCGAACGTGCCATCGCCACGCAGCAGACCGGATACAGTTTTGTGGCCCAATCGCGCAGCTGGCTCCCGGCTCCCATTGGCGGCATCTTTTGGTTTGGTGTTGACGATACCGACGGTTGTGTTTATGCTCCTGTCTATTGCGGCGTTAATCGTATTCCCGAAAGCTTTGCCCTCGGCAACGGTTCCATGATCAGCTGGTCAGAAACCTCGGCCTTCTGGACATTCAATCAGGTAAACAACTGGGCCTACTCGCGTTACAACCTGATTCATCCTGAAATTGAAACTTACCAGGCCCAGCTTGAAAAACAATATGCCAGCGAAGTACAGGTAACCGACAAACTAGCAACCGAACTATACAAGCAAGATCCGGTTGCCGCAACCGATTACCTGACCGCATACTCGGTTTATACCGGAAACAAACTAGCCGCCGACTGGAAGGTGTTTTATCAGTACCTGTTTATGAAATACATGGACGGGAACATGAAAATAACCGAAGGGAGAAAACTGCTGGATAACGGCAACGGAAAAAACATCCCGAGGAAACCACAGCATCCGGGCTACGGAAAAGAGTGGGAAAGAATAATGATTCAGGGGACCGGAGACAGGCTCAAGGTTCCGAACAGCAAATAAACCCGGGCGATCTTCAAAAACTGATTTCCCAAAGCAATAAAAAGGATCAAATTGCACACCACATTTTGATCCTTTTTATTTTTTCATCTTATCAGCAGGCTCCCTGCCCCTGTCCGGCACAGTTTATTCAGGCCTGAAACTCTCTTTCTTCAGGAATACTCCCCATAAACGACGGGTAATAAATCGCTTGCACATTTTATGAAGTCACCTTCTAATTATGTTATTTTTAATTATATCTTTATCGTTTAAGTTTCAATTCAAAATGAATATATTTGCATTTAATAATTCAGCACATTTATTGCCAGATTATAAATAATTGCGAAAAGTTTTTAAAATATTTTAATAACGACATGAGTCTGTCTTTTTTGCTCGATATTCCTGAAGATATTTCACTTTCGGCGCTTAAACTTATAAAGCTCAAGAAGAGCATTATTAAACGCTTAACATTGTCCGGCGAAGCCACAATTGCTGAATTATGCAAAGAAACAGACTTCAGTGTACCAACAGTCACGAAGATTATTTCGGAACTCATCGAGGAAGATATCGTTTTTGAAACCGGCAAAATCGGGACTGCCGGAGGACGGCGGCCGTCACAATATGGCATAAATCCCAATGCCTGCTATTACCTGGGGGTTGAAGTCAAACGAAATTCAATCAACATCGGCATTCAGGATTTTAACAACAATTTTGTCAAACTATCCGAAAATATAACCTACACGCTCGAAAACACCCGGGAATCGCTTGCTTCACTTTGCTCAATCATTAACCGGTTTGTTGCCGACTCTGAAGTTCCCCGCGAAAAAATTATTGGAGCCTGCATCAACCTCAGCGGCCGCATCAATTCGCGCAAAGGATTCAGCTACAGCTACTTTTTCTTCGAAGACAAACCACTCAGTGAAATCATCGAGTCGCAGATAAACATCAAAACATTCCTCGAAAACGATACCCGCGCCATGACTTACGGCGAATACAACTGCGGAGCCGTTCAGAATGAAAAAGATGTACTCTTCGTCAATATCGGTATGGGAGTAGGTATTGGCATCATATGCAACGGCAAACTTTACTACGGAAAATCAGGCTATTCCGGAGAGTTTGGACACAGCCCCGTATTTGAAAACGAAATTATCTGCCACTGCGGAAAAAAAGGCTGCCTCGAAACAGAAATTTCAGGCATAGCCCTTGAACGCAAGTTCAAAAAGTCACTTCAGGAAGGTTCTATTTCAATTCTCTCAGGAAAAAAAGCCGTTGACGACATTACGCTTGATGACATTCTGTCCGCCGTCACTGAAAATGAAGACACACTGGCCATTGAAATCATTGACGAAATCGGCAGCAAAATGGGGCGATACCTCTCTATGCTGATCAATATTTTTAATCCTGAACTGGTTATCCTTGGCGGAGCACTCGCTGAAACCGACATGTACCTCCGTCTGCCCGTGCGGACAAGCATCCACAAATATTCACTAAGCCTGGTCAGCCTCGACATGGATCTGAAAATTTCAGCCCTTGGATCAAAAGCCGGCATAATCGGAGCCTGCTACATCCTGCGCGACAAACTCTTCCACAGCGCATAAACGTCTTCAGCAACCTGACATTGACCTCAAACCGGGTCATCAACAGCTGACTATTTTCCTCGGTAAAAGAGTGTTTCAATGTCATGAGGCTATCGTCACCAGCTTCACAACACGGAGATGCGTCACCTTACACCCAATAAAACAACCAGTTACTCTTTCTCTCCAATTCTATTTATCTAAAATAAATTAGATTCAATGCAATAATTATTAAATAAATTTAACAATTAATAAATATTTAAGAAATTAAATTAACTTAGCGTCATCAATTATTAAATCTGATTAGCCAATAAACTATGACTACAGACGTAAATAATACGACGCTTACAAGTTCATCCGGCTCCGGACAACGTGCTTCTGCACTCGATGCTTTGCGGGGATATGCGATCCTCACCATGGTACTTTCCGGAACAGTAGCATTTGGTATTTTGCCTGGCTGGATGTATCACGCGCAGGTTCCGCCCCCTTCCCACCAGTTTACTCCTTCCGTTTTCGGTATCACCTGGGTCGACCTGGTATTTCCTTTTTTCATTTTTGCGATGGGTGCCGCGTTCCCTTTTTCAATTGGCAAGAAATTAAACGAGCAACGCGGAATACTCAAAGCGGTCGTTTCGGCCTTTACCCGCGGATGCCAGCTAACTTTTTTCGCTATTTTCATCCAGCACCTTTATCCGTGGACACTAAGCAACCCTCAAAATTTAACTGCTTGGCTGACCACCCTATTCGCATTTGCACTTCTTTTCCCGATGTTTATGCGTTTGCCGCAAAAATATCCAAAAGCAGTACACGTAACGGTTAAAGTTGCTGCATATGGTATAGCAACTACACTTTTATTAACATTGAACTACGCCAGCAACCGCACCTTCAGCTTAGGGTTCAGTAATATTATTATACTCGTTCTGGCCAATATGGCCATCTTCGGTTCGCTGGCATACATTTTCACCTACAAGAACAGGCTGGCACGTCTGGCAATCCTGCCTTTTGTTATGGCCATTTTTCTGGGCAGCGGTACCGAAGGTTCATGGGCACAGTGGCTTTACAACTTCTCTCCCGTTCCATGGATGTATAAGTTTTATTACCTGAAATACCTTTTCATTATTATACCGGGCAGTATCGCCGGCGAGTATCTGATGGATTGGATGAAAACCAAACAACCGTCCGAATCTGAGT
This sequence comes from Prolixibacteraceae bacterium, assembly GCA_016788685.1. Taxonomy (GTDB): domain Bacteria; phylum Bacteroidota; class Bacteroidia; order Bacteroidales; family Prolixibacteraceae; genus Aquipluma. Next base: position 17,335 of record JAEUSS010000013.1, read on the forward strand.
CGCCACGGGAAAAACATTCAGCATGGCTGATGGCCGGGTTCTCTGCCGGACTAATCTTAATCAATCTGTACGGCTTGTTTACGCGCCAACTGGTGCTCAACTTATTTCTCACTTCGGCGATGCTCGCAGCAGGTATATATTTCCTCCGGAAACCGCTATCCGGAAATGTCATGCTCTGGAGAAAGCTATTTACAACAGGGGCCTACTTCTTAATGCTCGGATTATTCTTCGAAGCCTACGAAGGAGGTATCCGGAAAGACAGCTCAACTTACAGCTATTATTTTGTTACATCCGGACTGGCTTTCATGGCACTGATATTCTTTTCAGTGGTCTGTGATTACTTCAAAGGATACAGGTACACCCGGTTTCTGATCGGGTCGGGACAAAATCCGATGATCGCCTATGTCGGAACGTCCATGCTGGTCATGCCCGTTTTAAATATTACCGGGTTGGCTCCGCACCTGACCGTATTCGACTCGGATCCGTGGCTGGGACTCCTCAAAGGATTGCTCATTACCGCCCTGGTCACACTGATCACCCTGTTTTTCACCCGCATCAAGTGGTTCTGGAGAACGTGAAAGCACTGAAGATATTATAGTTATGAATTTAAAAGTTTAAGGTTTAAAGTTAGATGATGAAGTATAGAAATCACATTATTGGTTGGGCATGTTGCCTTTTATTGAGTTTCTCGGCTTGTACCCCGAAAGAGCAAATCCGTGAAACTGACGTACTGGTTATTGGAGGAACAACCGGAGGTATTTCTGCCGGACTGCAATCGGCCAGACTGAATACACCTACATTAATTGTTGAAGAAACAACCTGGCTCGGAGGTATGATTACTGCCGCGGGGGTAAGCGCTACCGACGGAAACCATCAGCTTCATTCGGGCATCTGGAACGAGTTCA